>CAZFTY010000008.1:0-15707 GCA_964521835.1 uncultured Microbacter sp. | reverse complement strand
GTTAGTAAAGTTATAATTTTACTCCTTTCCCTGACACAGTTTATTGAATAGACCCGAATTCAGCTTTAAATTGGATTAGTTCAGATTTGAGTTGAACCGATTCTGACTGAAGCAAAACTGACTCAGAATTGGGAAAGGTCGTCTCCAAAAGACCTATCCAGATAACACCTTTCAATCTAGCTGTTATATCAAAGCAAGACTTGAATTAACATTAGAAGCTTATTTTCCCTGATTTCTATTTGAAGAATATATTTATGTTAATACAACATATAAATTCCATTCTAGAGAAAAACCACAAAGTAGCATTTCTAATTTTCTCATTATCAGTGCTAATTTATACTCTGTTCCCTATTTATATTGGGGAACAGTTTGTATTTCCTAATCAAATAGAACACATCGTAGTGATTACGTATATGTCTGTTTTTATTGCGGGTTATATGCTTTTGTCATTTGCAAAGCATTTGAAAAATCGTGTAATAAAGATAAGCGCTATAGATATCATTCTCTTGTTATACTTTCTATACTATGCATGCCTATGTTTATTCCATTTCGAGAATATTTCCGATGAAATTTTATTTGAATGTTTTTCTTTATCAGTATTGTACTTGTTTTTTCGCCAACTTAATGAATTGTCGACAAAAATACTCTTGGGAATATTTCCGATAGCCGGCGTTGCACAAATAACGTATGGTATCAAAAACCAAACAGCATATTTCTCTCATGGTTATACATTTGCGGATATTACTGGATTGTTCTATAATTCTGGGATATTCGGGGGCTTTATTGCTTTATTCTTTGTAACAACACTAAGCTTAATGTTTATTAGAAACTTTCATCCAGCATTTCGCTATGGTAAAAGAATCCTTTTGTTCGTACTTCTCCTTTTTTTACTGCAACTGTTTGCTACACGATCGAGGTCTGCATGGTCTGCATGCCTGATTGGCATTCTATATATTGTTTGCTCTTATTTTGACTTATACAACAGGACATTAAAATTATCATTATTAAAGAAGATAACGTTAATTATCTTATTGCTTGGAATTGCATATACTACATCCATTGGGCTTTACCAACTAAAAAGAGACTCGGCCGATGGACGCTTGTTAGTTTGGCAGGTTGCATGTACAATGATAAAGGACAAACCTTTTTCAGGCCATGGGCCAAACGGATTTGAGGCAAACTATATGGAATACCAGGCAAATTATCTGCAATCTCATCCTCAATCGCTTTACAGCTACCTTGCTGATGATACTCAATATGCCTTCAACGAATTTCTGCGAATAGGCGTGGAGCAGGGTGTAGTAGGCTTATTATTCTCTTTTGCACTCCTTTACTATCTTTTTTTCAAGGCAAAGAATCAAAACCATAAGAACAATAGATACTCAACATTGACTATAGCCAAAGCCTCACTGATATCATTAATAGTATTTGGACTGTTCTCTTATCCAATGGCTATAATTCAATTCAACATTGCTGGGATATTCTTTATTGCACTTATAGCAAACAACTCTATTGTGAAAATATTTTCTATCGAAAGACTACAAACCGATCATTGGAGAATAAGAAGACATTTCCTTCAGCTTGGTATGATGCTAATAGGGATTATCAGTTTAGGCTCATTGGGTTCTTCTCTAAATAGATATTCAAGAACCTGCAAACAATGGAACGCCGCATTAAAAGAATTAAATCCTGATGATCCGGATAGAAATTTGGGAATGCTTAAGGTTGTTTATCCTGCTTTGAAAAATAATAGCCTCTTTCTTACCACTTATGGCAAAGCTTTGGTTTGGACTCAACGCTATAACGATGCTATCCCTATATTATTAAAAGCAAACCAAAAACTACCGTTGTCAGCACGCTATATTGAATTAGGAATATGCTACAAGAAAAACAGACAATATTCACAAGCAAAAACAGCTTGGCACAGGGCATCCCGCATGGTGCCATCACTGTTTGCTCCCGACTATCAAATTGCAAAAATGGATCTTGAAACTAAAAAAACAGATGAAGCACGAAAAACGGCCTTACTACTTCTTCGAAAAAAAGTAAAGATCAGGAGTCCTGATTTAACCGGAATGCTTAACGAAATGAACCTATTAATTGAAAAGACAAATAAATTATCTTCTGAACATTCCAATTAAAGAAGTTAATCCGGCCTTTGCATAAAATTCAAGAACTTAACATTATGAAACAATTATGCGAACCCAAGCATATTCACAAATAACATCTGCTATACAAAACAAAATTTTATGAGTCTAAAAAATAAAACTTTAAGTATATTTGTCGTGAGTATAATGACAATTGTTGCCATCTTCTCATGCCGGCAAGAAATCTCCGGGTTTCTCAGCCCCGGTATAGAGAACGACAAAGATATTCAGGACGCAAAAACATGGTATGATAACAATGTCCCCAAAGGGGTATCACTGGGAGCGTTTAGAACAAAAGCAAGCGCCAGCAAAAGCAGGCTAAATGCCAGACCTGACTGGCAACATGCCTACAAAGTAAAACACTCCGATTGTTTGGTTGTACAGACACCCTTAAGCGTACTGGGAGGATTACGCATCATCACTCCTGATCATCAGCAAGCCTTTGATGAGACCGGAGACGAACGTTACGTGGAAACATTGACTCAAATGGTGGTAGTAACCGATAAACAGACAGGCTATACCGAAGGTTTTTTGATGACATTGATACCGGACGTAGATTATTTGAAAACAACCTCCTTCAAGGCATTTTATTCTTCATATGAAGATTGGCAAAAAAATTATAGCGGTCTGGTATTTTACCATTCGCTCGAAGGAAAATTTGTTAACGGATGGAGATTTGCCAATGGAAACGTGGTTAACTCTATCACCCCAAAAGAGGATGCTGGAGTCAACATTGCATTAAAATCAAATAACAAAGGCTCGCGTTCTGTTACCAACTGTATCGATTATTACTATCAAACATGGTCGATGATATGCACGGAATATCATACTACAACCGAAAGCGGAGGGGCTATTTTGTCTGACACCTCTACCGGCACATCGTGCAGCAACTGGTATGCTGACGGATATCAATATGCATATACCCAATGTTCATATTCTTCTGGTGGCAGTGGTGGATATAAAGGAGACGCAAGTCCAATTGCCAAATCTATTAATTTAGATGACAGAGGACGTGCTATATTCAATGCTACCTTGCTAAAAATGCAGCAACTATGTGCATACAGCACCATGTACAACTGGTTAGTTGGCAGCGGATATAAGTTTAATGACGTTTATATAAATTCCGCAAACACAGCGGCTGGAGGTTATATTCCGCAAACACAAGATCTGACATTTCGCGACAATAATCTGATCGAAGGTAGTTTACCGGAAGAATTTATCCATATGTTTCAAGACCATTGTTATACAGGAGGTTTAGCTAATTATACCTATCTGGGACATTCGAATATCGAATTTGAAGCAAAGCTTATTCAAGATATATTGTGTGTATTAACAACTGGAGGATGTTCTTTACTTGGCTCATCATCACAAATGCAAGATGTTAATTATTTTCAATGGCTTAAACAATGCACAAATAATTTTGCAACTTTTCCAAGTTATTCTTCCTTGCTAATACGACATTCAGAATGCTTTAATATGAATTATTGGGATTTTTTGAATGCATTTGCAACATCACCCGAACATTTAGATTATCATTATCCGGTATCGATTTTTCTACAGCCTCAGGTCATTAATTTTATAAACGGCAAGTGTTATTCATACTAAAAACATGAATACCAATGTTTTTTTAAATATGTTCAATGTTATTAAATTATAAATATATGAAAACAACAATTGTGTTTATTATTTTACTTGCGATTTTGTCACTAAACAATGATATATCGGCTCAGATTTCTGAACAGACGACAAAAGGGTCTGTCTATGTTATAGATAAGAAGAAAGGAAAGATAAGCAATAAAAATAGTGCATATGATAAGCTTCTTAAAGAAGTAAAACAGTGTGAATACTATAAAATAAAAGAAAGTAAACCATCTATATCCGAAATAGTAAAAAATGTTTTTCCTCCTAAGAGAATTCAATTTCTTGCCTCAAAAAAGAACACTATTGCGTTTAGCTTCATTTGCAATCGGACTGGCGATGTGTTAGCCTTGTATTTTCTACCAATATATGACTCTTTTGTAACACTATCTGAATTAGAATTATTTGAAAATGCTTTTATGAGACAAAAAATAGTAATAGAAACAACTTGCCTTGATAACAAATATTTTAAATTCTTTCAAGTCATTCATTTTGATCAATGTTTATAGTTCACAAGCAACGTATTGCATATGAGTGACGAAATAATACCTCCCGTAAAAAAGTAAGTTATCGCTCCCAAGACCTACACTCAGGGAGCGATAATATATTTGAAGCAAAAATTCATTTTTCTTTTTTACAATCCCGGGAAGTGATAAACGGCAAGACCATTCCTCTAAAACAGATTATTGACTAACCTTTTTGTTATGCGAATATTTGTATACATCCTTATCTCATTCACAATAATTGCTTGTAGTACAGAATCTGAAAAACATTTGGAGAGTGCTTTGCAATCTGCCGGTGCAAACCGAAACGAATTGGAAAAAGTTTTGGCACATTACCAAAATGATTCCTTAAAACTGTCCGCAGCCAAATTTCTAATAGAAAATATGCCGGGAAATTTTTCCATTAATCCTCATTTAGTTCAGGCTTGCAAACCATTATACAATGCCTATGATTCAATATCCCAAAAATACAAATACCAGACTACACCCCAATGGGGGACCGAAATAGATAGCTTGTATAAGTATTACGAACAACAGATTCCTTTTTATGAATTAGGAAGTTCTTTGCAGGAAGATGCGAAATTCATTAAAGCCGATTGGTTAATACGCCAAATTGACCTTGCTTTCAATGCATGGAAACATAATTGTTATACTCACAATGATTCTTTTGAAGATTTCTGTGAATATATCCTGCCTTACCGGCGCCAAAATGGTTTATTGCTTGACAATTCCCGGGAAGATTATTACAAGCGCTTCGGACATACTTTTTTTACAGGAAAAGCCAACAATTTCATACAGGAAACAGATTCATTACTTTATCTGTTCCGGAATTTAACCCATAGTAAATTTTATGGGATGAATATTCCCATCTACGATGCACATACCTTAGAACGACTGCAACATGGACTTTGCGAGCAAAGATGCTGGTTTAATTCGATCGTGCTTTCATCATTGGGAATGAAAGCTGCAATTGATTACATACCATCTTGGGGAAACCGGAATAACACTCACATGTGGAATTCCATAATAGTTCAAGGAAATGTTTATGCTTTTGAGTCTTATTGGGATACAGACAGATGGAAATACAAACGGATTTATAACAATAAAACATTCGACACAGAATGGGGGAAATTCCGTATTCCAAAGGTTTTTCGTTATTCATTTGCAAATAGCACGGAAGGCCCCATGACCGATAAACGAGTAAAAAAAGAAGATATTCCGCCTCTTTTCAATAATTTGAAATACAAAGATGTATCATCTCAGTATTTCGACACTACCAATGTTACCCTCCAATTGTCGTCAGTACCTCACAACACTCTTTATGCATACCTGTGTGTATTCAACTATGGAAACTGGACACCCGTTCAATGGGGAAGAATAGAAAACAAAAGGGTAACCTTTAAAGGCATGGGGAGAGATATTGTTTACTTACCTGCATTTTACAAAGAGGGCATACTACAATATGCCGGCAATCCTTTTATTCTGGATAGAACCGGGAAAATACAAATATTATCACCCAACAAAACTAAGCAAAATATAGCTGTTCGAAACTTTAGCGGAGCCTGGTTATATAACCCTAATAAAAACAATATTAGTTTATTATCGAAATCTATCTTTCTTGGTAAAAATGCGAATGGCTTGTATGCCGACACACTGTGCAAAGTCCCGACTTACATAGATATTCATGAAACAAGAATACCTTCAAATGCAAATAAGTCGTACCGATACATAAGGATGCAAATTCCAACGGATACTCTATCCGCATCTGAAATATCTTTTTATGACAAAAACACAGGAATCCTCATTTCAGGAACAAGACTTGTAAATTCCAATAGTTTTCGCCCGTTATCTCCTAAAGAAGATATCAGTATGCTGTATGATCATTTGTCCTCAAGCGGATTCAAAGAGAAAGGTCTCTTCCATCAAGTTAACTTTGTTGATTTTGACTTGGGAAAAGAGTATCATGTTGCATCCATAGGCATAATCCCTTACCTCGACTCTGAAATCTACAAAGGCTTCCGGTATATTCTATATTATTGGAAAAACAAATGGATTCCGCTTGGAGAACAAAATGGTACAAGTCCCTTTTTGACATTTCGGAATGCTCCTACCAGTGCTCTCTATATGTTAGTTAGGAAAAATCATGAAGGACAACAACGGACATTCCTCTATGAAAACGATAAGGTCATATGGCAATAATTTATGCTTATGCTTCACTAATCTATTCTTTTACAGCGCAAAAGCCATAAACTCCATTTAAGAGTTTATGGCTTTTGTCATTTATACGCTTGAATCAGAACGACTGCATATCACACAGTTTTTTGTAATAGCCGTCAAGGGCAATCAATTCGTCGTGCTTGCCGCGCTCCACGATGCGCCCTTCGTGCATCACGCAAATTTCGTCGGCCCGTTTGATGGTCGACAAGCGGTGAGCAATCACGATGGAGGTGCGGTTCTTCATCAGGTTTTCGATGGCATCCTGCACTAAGCGTTCCGATTCGGTATCGAGGGCAGAGGTAGCTTCATCGAGGATAAGAATCGGCGGATTTTTCAGAATAGCCCGGGCAATGCTCACCCGTTGGCGCTGGCCACCCGAAAGCCGTCCGCCCCGATCACCGATGTTGGTGTCGTACCCATTTTCGGTTGCCATAATGAAGTCGTGCGCGTTGGCAATTTTAGCCGCTTCGATTACCTGCTCCATCGTAGCATTCTCCACGCCGAAAGCAATGTTGTTGAAAAAGGTATCGTTAAACAAAATCGCTTCCTGATTCACATTTCCCATCAAAGCCCGCACATCCTGCAAGCGTACATCGCGGATATCGATGCCGTCGATGGTAATATCACCTTTCACCACGTCGTAGAAACGGGGCAACAGATCGACAAAAGTAGACTTCCCGGAGCCCGATTGCCCCACCAGCGCTACTGTTTTCCCCTTCTCCACCGTCACATTAATATCCTGCAGAACCCAGTCATTTTTATACTTGAACCAAACATTTTTATATTCGATTTTGTTTCCGAAAGGAGGCAGTTGCTTCGGAGTCACCGCCTCTTTCATCGTATTCTCCGCCTTCAGAATTTTATCGACACGCTCAAGCGATGCCAACCCCTTTTGAATGCTGTACACCGCTTTCGACAGATCTTTTGCCGGATTGATAATACTATAAAATACAACCAGATAATAGATAAAAGTCGGCGCCGTAATACTGCTATGATGTGTCAGAATAAGCATTCCTCCAAACCAAAGAAGTATGGCAATGACTACCGTCCCCAGAAACTCGCTCATCGGATGCGCCAGCAAATAGCGGGTATTGATACGAAGGTTGGTATGCCGCAATGCTTCGTTAATTTGGGAAAAACGTGCTTTAACCTTATCTTCAGCATTGAAGGCTTTGATAATACGCAGACCGCCGAGCGTCTCTTCAATCTGCGACAGCAACTGTCCCAGCTGCTGCTGTCCTACCAGCGACCTTGCCTTCAGTTTCTTTCCAACCATCCCGATAAAGTAACCGCTTACCGGCAACAATACCATCACAAACAGCGTCAACTCCCAACTGATACAAAAAAGCGTAACTACGTAAACGAGAATCAGAATCGGGTTTTTGAAGATCATGTCGAGTGAGCTAATCACCGAATTTTCGATCTCCCCCACATCGCCCGTCATACGCGACATGATATCTCCTTTGCGTTCTTCAGAAAAGAAACCGATGGGCAAACTCAGTATCTTGCTATAAATATCGCGGCGCAAATCACGCAAAACGCCCGTGCGAATGGGAACGGTGTAATAACTCGCCAGAAAAGAGAATCCGGTTTTCAAAAAAGTGGCGAGAATAAGGAATATCCCCAGAAACGCCAGTGTGGTTATCGCGCCCTGATGCTGGATGGTATCTGAAATAAACCAAAAGACATTGTTTTTGATAGCGGCTCCAATTTCACTGATCGAACCACTCCAGCTCCAATCCTTGTAAACATACGTAGCACTTTCGATACCAAAAAGAATATGAAGAATCGGAATAATGGCTCCGAACGAAAATAGTGTAAACAGAGCTGAAAGCAAGTTTCCACCGATACTCCCTACCACATATTTTTTATACGGCGGGATAAACCGGATAAGTATTTGAAGAAATTTTTTCACAGATGACTTTCGTTTGATTAGAAACTAAATTCCGGTATAATTGAACGGGGTAATGGCCCGTAACTCCTGCTTCACCGCTTCGCTCACGTCAAGCGTTTCGATAAACGCCTTGATAGAGCTTTCGGTAATGGCCTCATTGGTGCGGGTCAGCGCTTTCAACGCTTCGTATGGCGAAGGATAAGCCTCACGGCGAAGAATAGTCTGGATACCTTCGGCCACCACAGCCCAGTTGTGTTCCAGATCGCGGTGCAAAGCGCTTTCGTTGAGCAACAGTTTACCCAGGCCTTTCAGAATACTTTGAGTTGCAATCATCGAATGAGCAAAAGGCACACCCACGTTGCGCAACACCGTAGAGTCGGTCAGGTCGCGTTGCAGGCGAGAAACCGGCAATTTCACCGACAAATGTTCCAGAATGGCATTGGATATGCCGAGGTTTCCTTCCGCATTTTCAAAATCGATGGGGTTCACTTTGTGCGGCATCGCCGACGAGCCTACTTCCCCCGCTTTGATACGTTGTTTGAAATATTCCATCGAAACGTACGTCCAGATGTCACGACACAGGTCGAGCAAAATGGTATTGAAACGTTTCACACCGTCGAACACGGCAGCCAGATTATCGTAGTTGGAGATCTGGGTCGTCCACTGTTCACGCTGCAAACCGAGCGATTCGCTCACGAATTTATTACCGAAAGCCCTCCAGTCGTGATGCGGATAGGCCACGTGGTGTGCATTGAGGTTACCGGTTGCGCCACCGAACTTAGCCGACAGAGGCACAGCCTTCAACTGTTTCAGCTGTTCTTCGAGGCGGTACACAAATACCATGATCTCTTTGCCCAAACGTGTGGGCGATGCCGGTTGACCGTGCGTCTTGGCCAGCATCGAAATATCTTGCCAGTCATCGGCCATCTTTTGCAGCGTAGCCACCACCTTTTCGGCTTCGGGATAAAAGACGTTTTCGAGCGCCTCTTTTACCGAAAGCGGCACCGATGTGTTGTTGATATCCTGCGAGGTCAGTCCGAAGTGGATAAACTCTTTATGATCGTGCAAACCAAGCAGATCGAATTTTTCTTTCAGAAAATACTCCACCGCTTTCACGTCGTGATTGGTAGTCTGCTCGATGGTTTTGATGCGTTGCGCATCCTCTTCGGTAAAATCGGTGTATATTTTTTGCAACGCAGGAAAAACGGAAGCATCGACATCCGCCAGCTGCTCCAGTGGCAATTTGCAAAGCGCAATGAAATATTCTACTTCTACCCGAACACGGTAACGAATCAGGGCATACTCGGAGAAATAAGCAGCATACGGTTCTGCTTTCGAACGATAACGGCCATCGACAGGAGAGATGGCAAAAAGAGGAGATAATGTCATTTTATATTTACAATTTAGTCATTTACAATTGTGTCTAAAAGCACACGAACGATGGGTCTTTGTTCTTTACTCTTTGTTCCTTGCTCTATCCAAAAACCATTCGTTAGCCCGCTTCAGATCCTCGGGGGTATCGATGGCGATAGTTTCGGTGTCGGTAATGCCAATCTTGATCCGGTAGCCGTTCTCGAGCCAGCGGAGCTGTTCGAGCGATTCGGCCAGTTCGAGCGGCGATTGCGGCAATTTGGTAATTTCGCCCAACACCTGCACGCGATAGGCATACATGCCGATATGTTTGTAATAGGTCTGCTTCTTCAACCATTCCGCATTGGAGGCATTGCGATAGTAAGGAATAACGGAACGACTGAAATAGAGCGCTTCGCGATTGGCATTGAAGACCACCTTCGGAGAGTTGGCATTGAGCAACATCTCAAAATCGTCGTCGGCCGAAAAAGGTTTCACCAGCGTGGCAATTTGTGTCGAGGCATCCTCGAAGCAAGCTTTCAGCTCTTCAATCTGTTCGGGTTTTACAAACGGTTCGTCACCCTGAATATTAATTACCACGTCAAAGTTGCCTTCCGTTTTGGTCAGCGCTTCGTAGCAACGGTCGGTACCACTTTTGTGTTGGTCGGAAGTCATAGCAGCCTTTCCGCCGAATGCCTGCACAGCATCGTAGATCCGTTGGTCGTCGGTAGCCACCACCACCGTATCGAGTGCTTTAGAGGCTTGCTCGTACACCCGTTGAATCATGCTTTTACCGGCGATGTCGGCAAGCGGTTTCCCCGGGAAACGCGTAGAAGCGTATCGCGCCGGAATGATTCCGATGAAAGATATTTTATTCATTTATTTTTTGTTTGTCCACCTGTTTGTCCACCTGTTTGTCCACCTGTTTGTCCACCGTCAACATCTTCAATAGACGAGTCATATACCACCCAATAACCATTAAAAGTACCCTCCCGCCGTAATAGACCATACGATTTCAAGGTATTAATGTGCTTTGACACAACAGACTCATTGATATTTAGCTGTACAGAAAGCTCCTTGCGGGTTATGTGAGGATTATCAGCAATAAGAGATAATATCGTTTGCTGTTTGTCAGACAAATTTTTCTGTCCACCTTTCTGTCCACCTTTCTGTCCACCTTTCTGTCCACCTAAAACCGGGAATGTCATGCGAAGAAAATGGGAGGTAAATCTGAAACAGTCTCTCGGATAGGCCTGCAAAATACGAGGCACTCCCGAACCCAACTGTTCTACCATTTCCAGGTCTTTGTAGATCCGCATAATCTCTTTATTGCGTGGCACGGAAATCCCTTCAAAAAATTCCTCCCGATCGATTCCCTCCGGCAAACTACCGGCTGAAGTAATCTCCAATCTGTCGGAAAAAATTTCAAATTTCGGTGGAATCTCTCCCGAATAATCGTTGTGCATCATTGCATTGACAACCGCTTCGCGAATGGCAATGGGATCCCACAACCGGGACTCAAGTCGTTCCTTTGAGGTAATTCTGGCGGCCGTTCTGTTTTCAAGTTCCAATTTATCAAGTACCTGCTTAGTGGCCTTAATAAGAGAGCAATAGCCATACTCGTTGTTTTCAATCAGATTTACGCGATCCGTACCGGCATATTTTGCCACCTTTATTGACAATCCGTTTTCGTCGGACATCAGATAAGCCACGTAATTTAGTTTGCCATCCGCAGTCAACAACTCCAGATTCCTGCCAAACTTCTCATTCAATACAATGCCCTTACTCTCGTAATAGATCTTCAATTGCTCAAAGCTCAGATCCTGACGGTTGGAAACAATTTTACCGATAGAATTGCGCGTCCGGCGCAAGAACAATTCTTCTATCATCTGCTGCGGCATAGGTTCGGCAGCACTTCCCGTACGGATAAAGCACCCTTTTTCAGTCATGCCGTATTTCTTCAGAAAGTAGGGCTTTTCGCTGCCTCCGGCCACAATAATTTTCAGAACGTCAACGCCATCTCTTTTTTCGACGACCACATCAAACAGACCCATGCAGGAGGGTAAGATGTTATTTTTCAGCCGGTCTTTTACTTTGAGCTGGTCTCCGTCAATCTCTTTCAGTCCGATAGCATTGCCAGAATTGTCGACTCCAAGATAGATAAAGCCTCCCTCCCGGTAATTCAGAAAGGCAACCACCTCTTTCTCCAAATTATCGGTAAGCTCCTGTTTGTATTCTATCCTGTTCGACTCAGCCATCTCCTTTTATTTCAAGTTTCAAGTTCCAGAATTCCAAATTCCAAACTTGCAGCAAATTATGGAATTTTTGAAATCTGAAATTTTGGAATATCTTATTTTTTTCCTGTATGCCCGAACCCTCCGGCGCCACGATCGGTTTCCGAAAGCTCCTCGGCTTCGATCCATTCGGCCTGATCGTGAGCTGCAATTACCATCTGGCAAATACGCTCACCATCCTCGATCACAAACGGTTCGTTCGAGAGATTGATCAGAATCACACAAATTTCGCCACGGTAATCGGCATCGATCGTACCCGGTGAATTCAAAACGGTGATCCCTTTTTTGATTGCCAGTCCACTGCGCGGACGGATCTGCGCCTCGTAACCTTCAGGCAGTTCGATGAACAACCCGGTAGGAATCAATTTACGTTCGAGAGGCAGCATTGTAACCGGTTCAGCTAAATTGGCCCGAAGGTCGACTCCTGCCGAAAGAGAGGTAGCATACTGAGGAAGAGGGTGTTTTGATTGGTTTACGATCTTAATTTTCATAGATGGAAAGAGGTTCTGTTTTAAACCACGAAGATACATGTTTTTTCGCGAACAAGCGACAATTCATTGACTTATAGCACTCGAGCATCTTCTCTTATTTGCAAAAAAACGATAAAATAATTTCCAAAAATGAGACCAAAATCGTATTTGTCAGCGTTTTTCACACAAAATCTTCCTGTTTTCGGTGCAAAAAATGTACATTTGCAGTTCCATTTAAAAAAATCACAAATCAACTTTTATTTCTCTAAAGAAAAGAGCTATCCACCTTTTTTTCAACGAAATAGAATTGTTTTTTAAGAGCTGTTTTTACGATGAATATTTCTTACAACTGGCTGAAACAGTACATCGATACCGATTTAACTCCCGAAGAGTTATCGAAAGCGTTAACATCCATCGGCCTCGAAACCGGTGGCATTGAAAAAGTACAAACCATCAAAGGCGGACTCGAAGGTCTGGTTATCGGCGAAGTGATCACCTGCGTCGAACACCCGAATTCCGACCACCTGCATGTCACCACCGTCAACGTGGGTGCAGCTGAACCACTAAAAATCGTTTGCGGCGCGCCCAATGTAGCGGCCGGTCAGAAGGTTGTGGTTGCCACCATCGGCACCGTACTTTATTCGGGCGAAGAATCATTCACCATCAAACGCTCCAAAATCCGCGGCGAAGAGTCGTTTGGCATGATCTGTGCCGAAGATGAAATCGGCATCGGAACCAGCCACGACGGCATCATCGTTTTGCCTGCCGACGCGGTTGTGGGAACACCCGCCAAAGAATATTACAACGTCAAAGACGACTACGTGCTGGAAGTCGACATCACTCCCAACCGTGTAGATGCCGCTTCGCACTTCGGCGTTGCCCGCGACTTGGCTGCTTATTTGGCCGCAAACGGGTTGAAAGGCACTTTAGTAAAACCTTCGGTTGACGCATTTGCCGTTGAAAATCATAATTTACACGTTAGTGTAACGGTTGAGAACAGTGAAGCTTGTCCGCGCTATGCCGGCGTAAGCATTGCCGGTGTTACCATCAAAGAATCGCCCGAATGGTTGCAAAATTACCTGAAAGCGATCGGTTTGCGTCCTATCAACAACGTGGTGGACATCACCAATTTTATCCTCCACGAAACAGGACAACCACTTCACTCGTTCGATGCCGATAAAATTGCAGGCAAACAGGTGATTGTAAAAACATTGCCCGAAGGCACCAAATTCACGACGCTCGACGAAGCCGAACGCAACCTCAGCGACAAAGACCTGATGATTTGCGACGCGAACGGCGGCATGTGTATTGCCGGTGTATTCGGAGGTCTCAATTCAGGTGTTTCGGACAATACCACCAACGTGTTCCTCGAAAGCGCTTATTTCAATCCGGTTTGGGTACGTAAAACGGCGCGTCGCCATGGGTTGAATACCGACTCATCGTTCCGTTTCGAACGCGGATGCGATCCAAACAACAATGTGTACGTGCTAAAACGCGCTGCCTTGCTGATTAAAGAACTGGCCGGAGGCACTATCTCCAGCGACATTGTCGATATCTACCCCACCCCAATCAAACCGTTTGAAGTAGACATTACCTTCGACAAAATCAACAGCCTGATTGGCAAAGAGATCGAAAAAGAGACAATCAAAACGATCCTACATCACCTCGAAATAGAAATTGCCAGCGAAACAGCGGAAGGCATGAAACTGCTCGTTCCGACCTACCGCGTGGATGTTCAGCGTGATGTAGACGTGATCGAAGATATTCTGCGTATCTATGGCTACAACAACGTTTTACCGGGCGAATCGGTAAAATCGTCGATCAGCTACTCGTCGAAACCCGACAGTCACAAACTGCAAAACCTTATTTCGGAACAACTTACAGGATGCGGTTTCAACGAAATACTGAACAACTCGCTCACCAAAGCCGGTTACTACGAAACATTGAGTTCGTTCCCTGCCGCCAATCTGGTGATGATGATGAATCCGCTCAGCGCCGATCTCAACGCGATGCGGCAAACATTGCTTTTCGGCGGTTTGGAAAGCGTTGCCTACAATGTGAACCGTAAAAATCAGGATCTGAAATTTTACGAATTCGGCAACTGCTACTATTTCAACAGAGAAAAGAAGGAAGAGGGCAAGCCGCTGGCGGCTTACTCGGAAGATATGCACCTCGGCATGTGGCTTACCGGCAACAAAACAGCTCAAAGCTGGGTACGCGCCGATGAGAAAACCTCTGTTTTCGAACTGAAAGGATATGTACTGAACATTCTGCGCCGCATGGGAATCAATTTCCAAAAGCTGGTTGTTGAAACAGAGGCGACCAACGACTTGTTCGCGGAGGCTTTAGTCATCAAAAACAAACAGGGAAAACAGCTGGCAATTCTGGGCAGTGTTGCCAAGAAACAGTTGAAAGCACTCGACATCGACGTACCGGTTTTCTTCGCCGATTTGAACTGGAATAACCTGTTGATTGAAAGCACTCGCAACAAGGTGTCATTCAGTGAAATTTCAAAATTCCCCGAAGTAAAACGCGATCTGGCACTGTTGATCGATAAAAACATCTCTTTTGCCGAAATCGAAAAGTTGGCGTATGCAACCGAAAAGAACCTGTTGCGGAAAGTCCAGCTGTTCGACGTGTATGAAGGCAAGAACTTAGAAGCCGGCAAAAAATCATATGCTGTCAGCTTTACCCTGCAGGATGATGCAAAAACGCTGAACGACAAGCAGATTGACGGAATCATGCAAAAACTTATCAAACAGTTTGAAGAAAAACTGGGCGCGAAACTACGGTAACCATACTAACCAAAGAGCAAAAACGATCAGACTATGAGTGAAATGACAGAACAACCCAAAAAGAGCCTAAATTTTATTGAGGCCCTTGTCGAAGAAGATATTCGTGATGGCAAAAACGGAGGACGAATTCAGACCCGTTTCCCGCCCGAACCGAACGGCTACCTTCATATCGGACACGCCAAGGCCATCTGCATGGACTTCGGCATTGCACGCAACTACAACGGCGTTTGCAACCTCCGTTTCGACGATACCAACCCGGTAAAAGAAGATGTGGAGTATGTTGACTCCATCATGGAAGATATCAAATGGCTTGGTTATCAATGGGGAAATGTATATTATGCCTCCGACTATTTTCAACAGTTGTGGGATTTTGCCGTCGAACTCATCAACCGCGGACTT
>CAZFTY010000007.1:0-15880 GCA_964521835.1 uncultured Microbacter sp. | reverse complement strand
ATACCAAGGGAACCTGGGCGGTGAACGGTATTAGTTCGTACGTTAAACGGTATAAGTATCGCGGGAATTTCAATTTCAGTTACCGGAACGATGTCATTGGAGAAAAGGGGATGCCCGATTACAGTTCATCAAGTAGCATGAGTTTACAATGGTCTCATAGTCAGGATAGCAAGGCTTCTCCCTATTCGAAACTATCGGGTAGCGTCAATTTTTCGACCACCAGTTACAACCGTAACAATATCGATAACGTGTACAACGTGACAACCATGTCGCAAAATACCAAAACGTCGAGCATTAACTTCACCAAAACCTTTCCCGAAAGTACCTGGTCGATTAACGGTAATGCCAACGTGACTCAGGTAACTTCCGATACAACGATAAACATGACGTTACCGAACCTGAGCATTACCTCAGGTACTTTGTATCCGTTCAAGCGTAAGGTAGAAGTTGGCTCTCAAAAATGGTATGAAAAGCTGGTACTGAACTATTCGGGAGAGTTCTCAAACAGCATACTCACCAAAGAATCCAAGTTATTACACTCGTCACTGTCGCGCGACTGGAAGAATGGGGCATTACATAACATCAGCGCCAACGTTTCGCTTAGCCTGTTCAACTACATTACCATTACGCCCTCTATCAACTATACGGATCGTTGGTATTTGCAAAAAATAAACCAACATTGGGATAACACGGCTAACAAGGCGGTCAACGATACGGTTACCGGTTTTTTCCATTCCTATAATTTCAGCGCCAGCCTCTCGGCACAAACAACTTTTTACGGTTTTTTTGTGCCCAGCCGAAAAATCTTTGGAGACAAAATAGATCGTATTCGTCACGTATTCGTTCCATCTTTCAGCTTTAGTTTCAACCCCGATTTTAGCGACCCTATCTGGGGTTCGTACAAAACATATGACAAATATGTTGCCGCCACTACAGCTCATGCAGCTTATGTGGAAACGGTTAAATATTCACCATATCAAAATTCACTTTACGGTGCTGCGGGAGCGGGGAAATCGGGAGCCATCGGCTATTCGTTTGCCAATAATATTGAAATGAAGGTGAAACAAAAGTCGGATACCACCGACTTGCCTGTATATAAGGTAATCAGCCTGATTGATAATTTTTCCGTAAGCGGATCATACAATCTGGTTGCCGATTCAATGAAATGGTCCTTAATCACGGCCAATCTTCGTATTAAAATGCCATTTACCGATAAATTTACCCTTAATGTCAACGGAACCTTCGACCCGTATATGTATGGGCTCGATGCAAGCGGTAATCCGGTGCGTGTGGACAAGTTGCGCTGGAATCACGGTCGTTTCCCCAAGTTTATGGGAACCAGTATGAGCGTTCCTTTGACGCTAAGTAACGATAGCTTTAAGAAAAAAACGGCGAAGCAGAAAGAAAAGGACAAAGAGCGGGAAAAACGATTGGCTCCGCTTACCGGTGCCGATCTGTTGAATCCTGAGCTGGTGGCTAAACACAAGCAAGACTCTATTGCCGAACAAAAGAAAAGTGAAAAGAACGACCTTGATGCCGACGGATATGTAAAGCCGACATTTAAATGGAGCATATCGGCTAATTATGGGGTTCAATACGGGGAGTCGAAAAATTTCGACTATCAAAAAATGGATTATAAAATGGGACTGACTCACAGTTTAAGCTTCAATGGAATGATTTCGCCCACTCCGAAATGGAATTGTAACTGGTCGGCTACATACAATTTCGCAGATAAGAAGCTTACACAGGTAAATCTGAATATTACCCGCGACATGCACTGTTGGTCGATGAGTGCCCAGATAGTGCCGGTGGGTTATTACACCTCATACTCGTTCAAAATTGCCGTCAAGTCCTCTTTGTTGCAGGATCTGAAATACGATAAGCGAAGCAGTTCGGGCGAGAATGTCAAATGGGAATAAACCGTTATGAAGAGACAAAACGCACAAACCCTGGGTGATGCCATTCGTGTTTTTCTGGCAGAAAAGAAAAGCTTTAACCATAAGTTGATGGAAAATCGTGTAGTCAATTCATGGAAAAACATTATGGGCTCGACAATAGCTTCGTACACCTCACACATAGAAATACGCCGCCAGAAACTCTATGTCACCCTCACTTCATCGGTGTTACGGCATAGTCTTTCGCTCTCCAAAGATGAGGTGATACATAAAGTAAATAAGGCCGTGGGCGACGAAGTGATAACGGATATCGTATTCCGCTGACCTCCCAGACTCTTCTCAGGAAGGGAGAACATGGAATCTTGAAATTTGGAATCTTTAATTTACAATGCAGGAATTTCTTCAACATAAAATATTTCATCTTATCTCGGAAGCAGCCGACGAAATGCAGTGCGAGTGCTACGTTATCGGGGGCTATGTGCGCGATCTGTTCCTTAAACGGCACTCAAAAGACATCGACGTGGTGGTCGTTGGAAGCGGAATTGCATTGGCCGAAGCCGTTGCAAAGAAGTGGGGAAAAGGTACTCACCTGAGTGTGTTCAAGACATTCGGAACGGCACAATTGAAAAAAGGGGGCGTGGAGGTGGAGTTTGTAGGAGCCCGTCGCGAGTCGTACAGCCACGATTCACGCAAGCCAGTGGTAGAGGCCGGATCGTTGGAAGACGATCAGCGTCGACGCGATTTTACGGTCAATGCGCTGGCAATTTCACTCAACAAAGCTACGCTGGGCAAGCTGCTCGATCCGTTCGGTGGTATAGCCGACATGGAGAAAAAAATTCTGCGCACACCCCTCGATCCCGATATTACCTTCAGCGACGATCCGTTGCGCATGATGCGAGCCATACGCTTTGCCACGCAGCTGCAATTCACCATATATCCCGATACGTTTGATGCCATTATCCGCAATCGCGAACGCATAAAGATCATCTCTGCCGAGCGTATTGCCGACGAGTTGAACAAGATGATGGCGGCCAAACATCCCTCCGAGGGATTCTTCCTGCTCGATAAATCGGGTTTGTTGGAGTTGATATTTCCCGAGCTGTCGGCACTGAAAGGGGTGGATGTACGCGGAGGACGCGGGCATAAGGATAACTTTGTTCATACGCTGGCCGTGCTCGATAAATTGGCGTCTCATTCGGATAATCTGTGGTTGCGCTGGGCCGCTTTGCTGCACGATATTGCCAAACCGGTGACCAAACGGTGGGACGATCAGGCAGGATGGACATTTCACAACCACAATTTTATCGGAGAAAAGATGATTCCGGCTATTTTCAAGCGGATGAAACTGCCGATGAACGAAAAGATGCGCTTTGTACAGAAGATGGTGTCGCTTCACATGCGCCCTATCGTACTGAGCGAGGAGGGTGTGAGCGATTCGGCTATCCGGCGGCTGTTGTTCGATGCCGGCGACGACATCGACCTGCTGATGCAGCTCTGTGAGGCCGATATTACCTCCAAAAATCAGGTGAAGGTGCGCACGCATCTCGAAAACTTTGCTCTCGTACGTCAAAAGCTGATCGATATAGAGAACAAAGACCGCATCCGCAACTGGCAACCACCTATCGACGGTGTAGAAATCATGAAAATTTTCAACCTGCCGCAATGCCGCGAAGTGGGCCTTCTTAAAAACGCCATCAAAGATGCTATTCTCGATGGCGAAATACCCAACGAATACGATGCCGCTTACCGTTTTCTGATGGCTAAAGCCGTAGAACTGGGTATTCAGCGGAAGCAGAACTGACCCGCCTTATCTTCTGTCAGGATAATACCCGACAGGCAAATATTCACAACAATTTTTTTCGGATGTAGCAGCAGAAGTTTTAAGTGTCTGCTGTAGGAGGGATATAAAAAAATAGTTGCCGGGAAATCCCGACAACTATTTAAATTTAGTTCTGATAGAGAATCAAACAGCTATTAGAAACCGAAACGGCTCTTCAAACCTTTCAACTCTTCAGCCAACTCAGCAGGCAGGTGCTTGCCGAATTTAGCGTAGTGTTCGTCGATCAATGCGATTTCATCTTTCCATTCTTCAGCGTTTACAGCCAAAGCTTTAGCCATCTGAGCTGCATCGATACCCAAACCTTCTACGTTGATTGCTGTAGGAGAAGGAACTTTACCGATAGGAGATTCAACAGCATCGCCCTGACCGTTGCAACGATCGAAGATATAAGCCAATACGCGGCTGTTGTCACCGTAACCCGGCCACAACCATTTGCCATTGTCTTTACGGAACCAGTTCACGAAGAAGATTTTCGGCAATTTAGCACCGGCTTTTTTACCCATTTCGATCCAGTGTCCGAAGTAGTCACCCATGTTGTAGCCGCAGAAAGGCAACATTGCGAACGGATCGCGACGTACACCGGCTTTCAAACCGATAGCAGCAGCAGTTACTTCAGAGCCTACGATAGAACCCATGAATACACCGTGGTTCCAGCTGTTGGCTTCGTGTACGAGAGGCACAGTAGAAGGACGACGGCCACCGAACAGGATAGCTGAGATGGGCACACCTGCAGGATCTTCCCAGGCTGCGTCGATAGCAGGGCATTGGTAAGCAGGGGCGGTGAAACGAGCGTTAGCGTGAGCGCAAGGTTCGCCCGATGCAGGATCGAATACACGGTTTTTCCAGTCGATAGTACCGGCAGGACAATCGTGTCCGATGCCTTCCCACCAAATATCACCGTCAGGTGTCAAACCTACGTTGGTAAAGATAGTGTTGGCACGAGCCGACAACATAGCGTTTTTGTTTGTTTCCAAAGAGGTGAAAGGAGCTACACCGAAGAAACCTGCTTCAGGGTTGATAGCATAAAGCTGTCCGTCAGCACCATATTTCATCCATGCGATATCGTCACCTACAGTTTCTACCTTCCAGCCCGGAATAGTAGGAATCAACATGGCCAGGTTGGTTTTACCGCAAGCCGATGGGAATGCAGCAGCGATGTATTTCTTTTCGCCTTTGGGGTTGGTGATGCCGAGGATAAGCATGTGTTCTGCCAACCAGCCCTGATCTTTTGCCATTTTAGAGGCAATACGCAGAGCGAAGCATTTTTTACCCAACAAAGCGTTTCCGCCGTAACCAGAACCGAACGACCAGATTTCGTAGGTATCGGGGAAGTGAGTAATATATTTGTTATCGATAGGAGCACACGGCCATTTTACATCTTTCTGACCCGGTTCCAGTGGAGCACCTACAGAGTGAACACAAGGAATGAACGTTCCGTTTTCGCCCAAAACATCCAATACTTTTGCACCCATACGAGTCATGATACGCATGTTCACAACAACATAAGCAGAATCGGTAATTTCAACACCGATATGAGCAATGTCTGAACCAAGAGGACCCATAGAGAAAGGAATAACGTACATGGTACGGCCTTTCATACAGCCCTTGTACATTGTTTTCATCTTAGCACGCATCTCTGCAGGATCGGCCCAGTTGTTGGTAGGACCAGCTTCTTCCTGAGTTTTTGTGCAGATAAATGTACGGTTTTCCACACGAGCCACATCGCTGGGGTCCGATTGGAAATAGTAGCTGCCCGGACGTTTTTCTTCGTTCAGCTTCACTGCCATGCCACTGGCAACCATACCGTCCAACAGGCGTTGGTTTTCCTCTTCGGAACCATCACACCAAACTACATTTGTAGGCGTGCACCATGCAGCCCACTCATTTACCCAATCAATCAGTTTTTGATTTTTTGTTAACATCTTACTTTGTTTTAGGGATTTATACATCGGGTTTACTAACACATTCTATGGGATAATCAAGAACACAAAAATACTCTTTTTTTCGCGAAGAAACGAGGCATTAAAGAAATTTTTCTTTAATGCCTCGGGAAATTCAGAATGTGTGAATATGAATAGTTGAAGGTAAACAAATTAACTATTCTTCTTCATTAATATTTAACAAACCGGGGGGCAAATTGACCCGCATAATCCGGAGCGTATCGTCTATTTCAACGATCCACTCATCTACCGCCGGAATCAGAACCTGTTGACCCCGATAGAGCACTTCAAAAAGTAAATTCTCGGTTGTATCGTCCACCGCTTGAATCTCACCGATTTCACCCAATGTTTCATCGATCAGTTTATATCCGGTATAAAACTGAATATCGATTTCTCCCTCATCGGTATGTGGCATAACATCTTTCGATATATAGATAGTTTTCCCCACGAATTCTTTTCCTGCCAGATCGTCATTTACACGTTCAAACTTCACAAGCGCCGTCTCTGCTGTTTTGAAACGCCACTCCTGAATAAAGAATGGCACCAGAATACCGTCCATTTCAAACACAAAATAATTGAAATCGAGCGTGTCGAATTCGGATGTAAGAATAATGGAAAGCTCGCCTTTGATGCCGTGTGTTTTTTGTACACGGCCAACAGGATAAAGTTCGGATTGCAAAATCATAAATGAGATGATGTTATATAAAAAACGCCCTGAACAGAACATTCAAGGCGTCTCTTACTGTAATCGATGACTACATTATTTTTTCTTGTAACGGGCATTCAGCTGTTGCAGTACGTCTTTCGTAACGTCGTAACCCGGAGCGGCATACAACACATTATCGTTCATCGTATTGGTAGACAATACCATTTGATAGTGATGAGCCGGAGCATAGGTTTTCAGGAATTTACTTACCGTGTCGCGCAGTTGCTCGTTAAATTTCTGCTGCTTAGTCAACAATGCGTTTGAAAGCTGTTGATTGAGCTCTTCCAGCTCTTTTCGCTGAGCCAATATTCTGTTTTGTTCTTGTTCGGCACGTTCGCGGCTCAAGAAGGCGTTGTTTCTCATTTTGCTTTCAAAAAGAGAGGCATCCTCTTGCAGTTGTTTGGCACGTGAATTGACCTTCAACCGGGAGTCTTCCTGCCCTTTGACCAGCTCTTCGTTAGCATCTTTTGCAAATTGATAATTAGCCAGTAAAGTATCCACATTGACATAAGCGATAGGCAAACTTCCTTTGGCAGGTGTCTCGAGCGGAGCACCATCCTGAGTGTTACCTTTCTTATTAGAACATTGAGTCAACATTAAAGCTACAGCAACTAACGCCACGGTAGCTGTGGCAAAAGATAAAGTTCTGGTCATTGTGTGTTTTTTGAATTAAAATGCTTACTTATTCCTCTATTTTTCTCTACTAAAAGATCTATGTGTGCTCTTATTAGTATATAACAGGCGTTTTTAGTATAAAACCCATTGAGGATGGCAAAGATATTATTTTTGTGACTCTTTCCGTAACGGTTTTTTATTTTTTATGAAACAGGGCTAAGTTCTACGCCCCAAAAATATATTGTTGGTCAATTACTTAACGTATAAACAGAAGGAATTATTGTTAAATTAATTCACAGACAATATATCCGCTTCTCTGATTATCATGGCTTTTTGTACCGCTTTTCTCATCGCTGAAGTGCTTGAACCGCCCGCTTTACAGTAACATCATTCTGATTCAATGAAGAATAAAATCCTTCATCGCCTAAAATATTACGAATAATATAGGCTTTAACCTGCTGCCCGATCAGTTGATGAGAGATGGCAAAGTAATAATAATGCTTGGGCACGCTTTTCGATTCGGCATAAGTGGCCAACAGGTTTGCCAATGGTTGGTGGTTGAGATAGTCATCCATTGCCTTCCAGTTCCTGAAAGTTTTGAGTTTGTCTCTGTGTTGATCGGCATAATGCACTGCAAACTGGAACATAGCCCCACTATCAAACAATCGTCTGTAATAAGGTGTAATGCCAAGCGTATCGAGCGGCACAAAAATATCGGGAACAATACCACCACCACCGTAAACGATACGGCCGCCACGTGTCCGGAACTTCTCTTTGTTTTGAATCTTAATACTGTCCTTCGAGAAAAATTCGCCGTGCAGGTAACGATTCACAAAGTCACGCTCGTAATTCTGATCCTTTCCCCGTTGATACGGTTTCTGGATGCAGCGTCCGGAAGGTGAATAGTAACGGGCAATGGTCAGTCGTATTGCCGAATGATCGGAAAACTCGAAAGGTTGCTGTACAAGCCCTTTTCCAAACGACCGTAACCCGATAATCAGTCCGCGGTCATTGTCCTGAATAGCTCCCGCAAAGATTTCGGATGCCGAAGCCGACCATTCGTCCATCAATACCGCAATTTTCATGTTGGGGAACGATCCGCGACCATCGGAATAAAAATCGGTTCGGGGATAAGCCCGTCCGGCAGCATAGACAATCAACTGGTCTTTCGGTAAAAATTCATTTACCATCTTCACCGCGGCTTCCATAAAACCACCGGTATTGCCCCGTAAATCGATAATCAACCTGTTGGCCCCCTGATTCCTGATCTTTGCCAAGGCTGTCAGAAATTCCGAATAGGTGGTATCTCCAAACTTGCTGACCTTGATATACCCGGTTCGGGGAGCTATGATATACGATGCATCTACACTGGTAACAGGAACATCGCCACGCGTGACAACATAATCAAGCAATTTGCGGCGTTTTGCCCTTTTTACCCCCAGTTTAACCACCGTTCCTTTCGATCCTCTGAGTCTTTGCATCACCTTGTCGTTATTGATCGACTTACCCACAAAAACAGAGTCGTTGACCTTCACAATCCGGTCACCCGCTAAAACACCTGCTTTTTCGGCCGGTCCACCCGAAATAACGGAGACAACCATGATGGTATCTTGCTGAATATTGAACTCAATACCCACACCGCTAAAACTTCCTTCGAGTTGTGCGTTGGTCGATTGCAGATCCTTGGCCGGGATATAAACGGAATGGGGATCGAGATTTGCCAACAGGTTACTCATTGCATTATCAGTCAGCTCATTTACGTCGACAGAATCGACATAACGGGTAGCTATCAGGTTGATCGCCTGCGAAACTTTGTTTTTGTCAAGACCAAGAGACCGGAAGAGGCCCAATGTTGCTCCGACATTGCTTCGCATGGCAAAAAAATTGCCGATGATGATACCCACGGCCATTGCAAGGGCCAGTGAGAAGGGGAATATTATTCTTTTCCAGGTTTTCATGCGGAAATACTATTTTTTAATGTCGCATGAAACTCGTCGCGTATAAACGTAATTCGTTTCATTGTTCAGATGTATGAGCGTCAATAAAGTCGACTTTGATTCTGGCTTTTTGCAAAAGATTGATTCCGGCGGGCAGACGATATTCTTCGCAGTAAACGACTCTTTTGATTCCGGATTGAATGATGAGTTTTGCACATTCTATGCAAGGGGAGGCAGTAACATAGAGCGTAGCGCCGTCGCTGCTGTTGTTGGACCGGGCCACTTTGGTGATGGCATTTGCCTCGGCATGAAGCACATATGGAAACGATTTATTGGTCTCGTCTTCACACTGATTGGGGAATCCGGACGGAGTCCCGTTATAGCCATCTGAAATAATCATGTTATCGCGCACAATCAAAGCGCCCACTTTGCGGCGTTCGCAATATGAATTCTGCGCCCAGATTTGTGCCATTTGCATGTATCGCCTGTCAAATTGTATTTGTTTATCGTTGGCCATACTTACACACTATTTAAAGCAGAACAACTTCGTTCTGCCGGTATTAAGCTCCTAAAAGCTCTTTTTCGAAAGCGGCGATATCCAGCCCGGAAAAGTTACCGGACGACATCATCAGCAATGCTTTCCCGCTGTAATCGATCTTTTTCAGTTTTGCCGCCAGCTCGGCTGCATCGGTCAATACTTCCAGATTTTCTTTCCCGAAAGCGGCTTTCACCTGCTCAACGGTAATCGGTTGCAGACGTTTATGGGCAATTACCTCCGGATTGAAATAGACATATGCCACATCGGCTTTATCCATACACCCTTTGTATTGAGGCAGGAAATTCTCCTGAAGGCTACTGAAAGTATGCAGTTCCATGCAGGCCACCAACTTTCTGTCGGCATACTGCTCCTTCACCGCATTGACGGTTGCACGCAATTTAGAAGGTGAATGGGCAAAGTCCTTAAATGCCACAGAAGCAGAAGTTTCGGCTACTTTCTGCAACCTATTGGAAGCTCCACTGAAATCTTCTATCGCCTTCAAAAATTCGGTTTCTTTGATACCCAATTGTTTACATATCATACGGGCACCCTGAATATTTTGCAGATTATGCTCTCCAAAAACGCGTAGAGGATATTTCTCTCCTTTATAAATAATATTCGTAATGCCATTCTCGATCACATATTCCGGCGTGTTATATGGCATTGTCACAATATCCGGACGTACGTTTTCTGCTATGATTCGTAGTTGTTCGTCACCTTCAAAATAGATAAGACGACCATCGCGTTCGATCTGATCGGCAAATATCTTGAACTGTTCCACGTAGTTTTCAAACGTTGGAAACACGTTGATATGATCCCAGGCGATGCCGGTAAGCAAAGCGATATGTGGCCGGTAAAGATGAAATTTCGGACGCGGATCTATCGGAGATGTAAGGTATTCGTCACCTTCAAAAACGGCTATCTGCGAATCGTACGAAAACTTCACCATCGTATCGAACCCTTCGAGCTGTGCGCCTACCATGTAGTCAGCTGCACGGTTGAGCTTTTTCAACACATGAAGAACGATGCCGGTTGTAGTGGTTTTACCATGGCTACCGCCTACCACCACACGTATCTTCTTGCGTGTCTGATGATAAAGATATTCGGGAAAAGAGAAGACATCGATACCGAGCTCTTTGGCACGGATAAGTTCGGGATTGTCGGCGCGGGCATGCATACCTACAATCACAGCGTCCAACTCTGTTGTAATTTTTTCCGGAAACCAGCCGATAGCAGAAGGCAACAGCCCTGCAGCTTCGAGCCTGCTTCGGGAAGGTTCAAAGATTTCATCGTCGGAGCCGGTAACCACATGATCCGGTTTTTTGCTAACCGCAATTGCCAAATTGTGCATTGCAGCCCCGCCTATTGCAATAAAGTGAAGACGCTTCATATATTTTACCTGTATCTTTCCCGAATAATTGCCGTTAAGCAACCCGAAAAGATGAAAATTGATTACCTGTTCAATTTAGCTTGGAATGAAAAACGTCAGATTTTCAGCATTTTTCTCCCTTCTATGTTAAACCACCTGAATATTTACCACTGATTATCAGCTATATTTTGCGGTTCTAACTATTCTTTCTAATTTCGCCGCAAAATTACAACGATTTTATGAAGATTGCTAAAATAGAAGCAGGTTTTTTTCACTGTGATGGCGGAGCAATTTTTGGAGTGGTTCCGAAACGCGTCTGGCAGAAACGTTACCCCTGCGATGCGGAAAATTTTTGCAAACTTGCTATGCGTTTGTTGTTGGTCGATACGGGAGAAAAACGCATTTTGATCGATAGCGGAACCGGCGACAAACAACTACAATACCTGAAATATTACGGATTTCAGGGAGTCATCGACTTTGACACCGAATTGAAAAATTTAGGATATAGCTGCAACGACATTACCGATGTGGTGATGACTCACCTCCACTTCGACCATTGCGGCGGCAACACGCGGTTCAACCCGGACAAAACCGGTTACGAACTTACTTTTCCCAATGCCAGTGTCTGGGTGGGAGCTACGCAATGGGAGAACTTTCTGAACCCCAACGTGCGCGAAGGCGATTCGTATTTCAAAGAGAATATGATGCCTGTAGCCGATGCCGGAAAATTGAAGCTCGTCGAAATGGATACCCCTGTTTGCGATGAGGTGCTGTTGAAGGTGATGAACGGACATACCACCGGGCAGTTGGTGCCCTATGTTTTCACCCCGAATGAAACATTCGTCTACGTAGGCGATGTCATTCCGATGGCTGCCAGCCTGCCTCTTGCATGGGTTTCGGCTTACGATACATTCCCCATAACCTCCATGCAGGACAAAGAGCAGTTATTGTCGGAGGCTGTAGCCAAAAACCAAATTCTTTTTTTCGAACACGATGCCTACACCGAATGTTGCCGTGTCGAGTCAATAAAAGATAAATACCGTATAAAAGAGAGCTTCACACTCTCATCCATTATTCTCTAAGAGCTACTGTACAACATGAAGGTACCCTCCATAAATACCATCACATCGAAAGTCCGGAAGATTTTTGCCAATCTGCCGCAATCCTGGGACGAAGTCAAGCAGGGGTTGCTGGAACTGTGGCACATCAAAAAAATAGACAGGTATATCATCCGTAAGTTCATCGGCACCTATTTCTTTTCCATCGTTCTGATTATTAGCATTGTGATAGTGATCGATACCAGCGAGAAGCTGGATAATTTTTATGATCACCACGCGCCATTGAAAGCCGTTATTTTCAGCTATTATATCAACTTCATACCTTACTTCATCAATCTTTTCAGTCCGCTGTTCACGTTTATAGCGGTGATCTTTTTCACTTCGAAGCTGGCCGAAAATACCGAAATCATTGCCATACTTTCGAGTGGTGTCAGTTTCAAGCGATTGATGTATCCCTATTTTCTGTCGGCGACCATTATTGCTCTGCTCACTTTTGTTTTGAGTGGCTATATCATTCCGCCGGCCAATCAGGTGCGTTTGAAATTTGAGAGCACGTATGTGAAGCCGGTAAACAGGGATAATGCGCATAATGTACAAATGCAGGTAGATAAGGGGGTGATAGCCTACATCGAGCGATACGAACAAACCAACAACGTCGGAACCCGTTTCTCGTTGGACAAATTTGAGGGAAAAACCCTTGTATCGCGTATGACAGCCGATAGTATTCGCTGGAAATCGGGATACAAATGGGTTGCAAAAAACTATTTAATCCGCAATTTTGAGGGACTTCGCGAAGATATCAGACGCGGAGAAAAAATAGACACTACCATCATGATGCAGCCGGGCGATTTTTTCATCACTTCGCGCGAAGCTCCTCAAATGACGAATGGTGCTCTTTCGGGATATATCAACCGGCAGAAGAGCCGTGGAGTAGGAAACACGGGAGCATTTTTGGTGGAATATTACCGTCGCTTTGCCAACCCGCTGGCGGCCTTCATTCTGACATTGATCGGAGTTTCGCTTTCGTCGCGGAAAGTACGGGGAGGCATCGGACTGCAAATCGGTATCGGTATCGCGCTTAGTGCGCTCTACATTCTTTTCAACACCGTTTCGGCAACTTTTGCCGCCAACGGAAGTATGCCGGCTTTACTCGCCGTGTGGTTGCCCAACATCATTTTTATGATTATCGGCATCTCGCTTTATGTGAAAGCACAGGAGTAACCGGAATCAGAAAAGTCCGGTCAGAACAGGAAATTCGGGAGATAGACTTCGGGCAGCTCAAAACGAGGTGTTCACCGTAAACCGGCCTGTTTCGGCGTCGAAAAAGAACTGGTCGCTTTTGAAAACGCTTTCAAAGCTACCGTCTGCAATCAGCTGGTCGGGAGTTCCTATGCGTACGCCACGGTCGTTCATCAACCAGAGTTTATCGGCCACCTGCATGGCCAGCTCCAGTTCGTGAGTCGACAACAGGATTGCCTTGCCGGTGTTTTGGGCAAGTTTTTTCAACAGCAGCATGATCGAGACGCGGTTCGGCAGATCAAGGTGAGCCGTCGGTTCGTCGAAAAAGAGCAGCGAAGTAGACTGAGCCAGCACCTTGGCAATCATGGCACGCTGTTTTTCCCCATCGGACAACTCACTGATATAACGCGAAGCTTTTTCTTCGAGATGTACCTGAGCCAGCGCTTCGGCCACAATCTCTTTGTCTGCCGCAGTCAGCTTTCCAAAACGGTTTGTATAGGGATAGCGTCCCATCGCAACAATTTCATAAACCGACATCTTATCTACCTCTACTCTATCGGTAAGGGTAAGAGCAAGTAATTCCGCCCGATCGCGTACCGAGAGTGTTTCTAAGTTTTTCCCTTCAATCAGTACCGAACCGGTAATCGGGCGTTGCAACCCGGCCAGCGTTCGCAGTAAGGTCGACTTTCCACACCCGTTTGGGCCTATCATGCAGACCATTTCACCAGGCAAGAGCTCCAGATCGAGATGCTGCTGCACCACCGTCAGCCGGTTGCCTCCGGTATATCCAATGGCAAGGTTACTGGTTCGCAGAGGAGAATATGTCTTTTTTGCAGGTTCCATCAGCGTTGTTTTAATACAATCCAGATAATCATCGGTGCGCCGAACAAGGCACTTACGGCATTCAGTGGCAAAGGATAGGTGGTTTGCTGCGAGATAACATCGCACAGCAACAGAAGCGCGGCTCCGCACAATATTGTTCCCGGAATGGCAATACGGTGATCGGATGTCCCGAAAAGACCCCGCGCAAGGTGAGGTACCGCCACTCCGATAAAAGCGATGGGTCCGGTAAATGCCGTAATCGTACCGGCCAACACACCCGTAATTACAATAATAGCTATCCGCACAGCGGTAACGGAAATACCCAGTCCGCGGGCATAATGTTCGCCAAGCAACATAGCGTTCAGGCTCTTCTGCATCCAGAAAGTCAGTGCCAGTCCTACCAGAATAATCGGCACTAAAAGATCCATTTGCGCCCACGTAACCGCGCTGAGACTGCCGAATGTCCATACGACAAAGAGTTTTACGGCATCGGGATTACTGAAATTTTGCAGAATACTGACTACCGCGCCCGCGACACTGGCAAACATAAGGCCGACAATAAGCAGTGTTACCGATTGCCGAATGCGCGTAGCTACCGACAGGGTAAGCATCAATACCAACAAAGCGCCCAGCACTGCCGCGCCCACCATGCCCCAGCTGCTTTGCAACAGCGAAGCCGACCACCACGAGGTTGCCATCACGTAGAGTGCCACCCCCATGCTCGCGCCTGAACTTATGCCCAATACGTCCGGCCCGGCCAGCGGATTGCGGAAGAGCGTCTGCATCAGCAACCCTGCGACCGATAAAGCCGCACCGCACAATATGGCGGTCAATGCTTTGGGCAGGCGAAAATCGATCAGGATGTCTCTGTAGAGCGAATCGGAGGAGGGATGAACTAATGTCTGCCATACATTGTGCCACGATATTGCAATACTTCCGAATGCGATATCGGCCAGTGTCAGGAGAAGACACAGAACTATCAGGACAGAAAACAGGATCAGGTTCCGGGACATAAAATCAATTCGAGGATTTGAAGATTTGGAAATGTGCTAACAGGGTTCATTCTCATATCTTCACATTCCCAAATTCTCAAATTTGTACTATTTTTTCATTAAGATGGTCATGCCGTCGCGAATAGGCAAAATCACCTTCTCCACGCGGGTGTCGGCAGCAATATAATCGTTGAAACGGCGAATTCCGGCAGTCTGCTTATCTCCCGAAGCCGGCTCGTGAAGCACCTTTCCACTCCAGAGAGTGTTATCGGCAAAAATAAAGCCTCCCGCAGGTACCAATGGCAACACCGCTTCGTAGTCCTCCACGTACTGCCGCTTATCGGCATCCATAAAGACCAGATCAAACAATCCGGTAAGTGTGGGAATGACCTGCTGCGCATCGCCAATATGCAGTTTTATTTTTTCCCCGTAAGGCGAACGGCTGAAATATTTCGTGATAAATGGCTCCATTTCATCATCCACCTCCACCGTATGCAACTCTCCGTCGTCGGGCAACGCCTCGGCCATACACAACGCCGAATAGCCGGTAAAAGTACCCAGTTCCAGAATCCGTTTCGGCTTCAGCATCCGGCAGAGCATGGTCAGCATCCGACCCTGGATATGCCCGGATGCCATCCGGGGATTGATCTGCGTGAGATGCGTCTCGCGAAAAAGTGCCGACAATAACTCATCTTCGGGATCTATGTGCTGCAGGATATACTCTTCGATAGCGTCCATAGCTCAATGTGCAAATTTGAGGATTTGAAAATTTGGAGATGAAGTCGCAACTTCATGATTCATAATTAATAACTCATCATTTATAACTGATCGACGCATTTATCGAGGCGCATACCGTGCGATCCTTTTACAAGCTTAAGCTTTATCGTGAAGTTCGTATGACTTATCGAGAGCCGCTTCATCCACGTCAA
>CAZFTY010000006.1:0-17062 GCA_964521835.1 uncultured Microbacter sp. | reverse complement strand
CACCCAGGCGTTGATTGGCACCCCGTTGCATGTCCTTGAAAAAGGACATGGCTGGGTGAAGGTAACGACCCCCGAAGGATATGCTTCGTGGACAACCACTTCGGAGATAAAATTGGTGGACGAAAACGAGATGAAGGCCTGGAATAAGGCATCTAAACTAATCGTGACTGAATATTTCACCCTGCTTCGCAAAGAGGCATCGGCTACTTCGGGCGTGGTCTCCGACGTGGTGTGGGGCGACTTGGTAAAAAATATGGGCGAAGAAAACGGTTATTACAAAGTGCAGTTGCCCGACGGACGCATGGCTTTCCTGAAACAGGAGTCGGCTATACCTTTCGATCAATGGTTGGCAAGTCGCCGACCGACTGCCGAAAACATCATTGCTACGGCAAAAATGTTCCTCGGCTTTCCGTATGTATGGGGTGGGGCATCCACCAAAGGGGTCGATTGTAGCGGCTTTACCAAAACCAGTTTCTTCCTCAACGGTGTTGTGTTGCTACGGGATGCTTCGCAACAGGCCACCACGGGCGATCCGGTAGATATTTCTAAAGGGTACGGCAACCTGAAACCCGGCGATCTGCTCTTTTTCGGGGCTAAAAAAGTGACCCACGTGGGCATGTATATCGGCAACGGAGAGTTTATCCATTCGTCAGGGATGGTGCATATCAGCAGCTTGCGTCCCGAAGCATCGAACTACGATGGCTGGAATGCCAAACGTTTGTTGAGCGCCCGTCGTATCCTGACACAAATCGATAAAGATCCGAACATCGTTTCGCTGAAGAATCATCCGTACTATAAATAAAAAAAGCCTCCCCCGACCCCTCCACGGGGAGGGGAGAACGAATCTGAGAAATAGGCTTTATTCTGCAATATCAATCGTAAACATTCAATCTGAACGATATGACAACACGACGCAACTTTCTGAAAACATCCGCGTTGGTAACAGCCGGTTCGCTGATTACTCCGGCCTCGATATTTTCACAATCAAACAAGTCCTCCCGCTTGGGTGGCAGCAAAACCATGCAACTGACGTTCAAACCCTACGAAGGCAAGCTGGTGCACCCGTTCACCGTGTCGGGCTATACCCGCACCACCACGCCTATCGTACTTACCGAGATCACCTACGACGGGGTGACCGGTTACGGAGAGGCCGCCATGCCTCCCTATCTCGGCGAAACCATCGCGTCGGTGACTTCTTTCCTTGAGAAAGTCAACCTAAAACAATTCAGCAATCCGTTTGAGCTCGACGATATTCTCGCCTATGTCGATGCGATTGCCATTAACAATACCTCCGCGAAAGCTTCGGTAGACATTGCCCTGCACGATTTGGTGGGTAAATTGATCGGTCGTCCCTGGCATCAGATTTGGGGATACACCGCGTCTAAGGCTCCGGTTACTACCTTTACCATCGGTATCGATACCGAAGAGATGGTGAAACAGAAGACCCGCGAAACGGAACAGTTCAAGGTGATTAAGGTGAAACTGGGTGTCGATGAGGTTTCTGATAAGATGATTATCAACGCCGTTCGCTCGGTGACCGACAAGCCGCTCCGCGTGGATGCCAACCAGGGGTGGAAAGATAAACACTACGCCCTGAAAATGATCGAGTGGCTGGCTGCCAAAAATGTGGAATTTGTGGAACAACCGCTTCCGAAGCACAACCTCGACGATATGGCCTGGCTCACTGAACACAGTCCGCTGCCTACCATTGCCGATGAATCGTGCCAGCGGCTTGAAGATATTCCCCGCCTGAAAGGTGTTTTCGACGGTATCAATATCAAACTGATGAAGTGTACCGGTATGCGTGAAGCCAACAAGATGATCAGCATGGCCGAATCGTTCGGCATGAAACTGATGATCGGTTGTATGACCGAGACATCGTGTGCTATCTCGGCGGCTGCACAACTGGCTCCGAAAATGAATTTTGCCGATCTGGATGGAAATATCCTGATTGCCAACGACTGTTTCTTTGGTATGAAATTAGTAGATGGAAAAATTACATTGAGTAATGAGCCGGGAATCGGCGTGAAAAAAAATTGAAATATGACCTCATCCGCCCTTCGGGCACCTTCTCCCAAGGAGAAGGCAAATCTGCAAATGCAGAAATGAACTGGATGCAAATTGCTCCCCTCTCCGTCGGGAGCGTGGTTGGAGAAGCGGTCAAAACTATAAAAATAATGAAATCAATACTCTGGAAAGCAGCGTGTGTCTGCTTGTTGATGCTGGCAACGTCTGTTTTGTCGGCACAGGAAATTACGGATGCCGGTCTGAAGAAGGTAATATCCGATTCGTTGACGGCATACTGCAAGAAACAAATTGCAGCAACCACGACGGTAAAAACAATAGTAGCCGATCGCAAAGCCAAAAGCGTGGTCGTTACCATGGACGAGAGGTTGGCGTATATCACCATTAACGAACAAAATGCCGCTGCAATGCAGGCGTGCGTGCATCGTTTGTTGCCCGATTCATTGCAGAAATACGAACTGACAATATTTTCCGACGGTCAGAAACTGAGCGAACTCATTCCGAATATTTACCGTACCGGCCCGAAAGATAAAAGCCGCATTTTCAATAACAAAGAAAACAGAGTGCCGCTCGTGGAGCGAATTTCGCAGCCGTATGTTATAAAAAACGGGTTGCAGGAGAGGCATATCGCCCTGTGGCAGAGTCACGGCTGGTACTACGAACAAAAACTGGCACGCTGGGAGTGGCAGCGGGCGCGAATGTTCCAGTCGGTAGAAGACCTGTTTCCGCAAAGTTTTGTGTTGCCCTATCTGGTGCCGATGCTCGAAAATGCGGGAGCAAACGTGTTGTTGCCCCGCGAGCGCGACTATCATTCGGTTGAGGTGATTGTGGATAACGATGTTTCGCGTTACGGCTCTCAATACCGTGAACAAAACGGTGCCGAAAGCTGGAGTGCGGGCGAAGGAGCCGGTTTTGCCGAAAAAAGAAAAGAGTATACCGACGGTCAGAATCCGTTTACTGAAGGAACTTTTCGTCGGACGAATACGATAAAAAAAGGCAAGGAGAGCCTTGCCGAATGGCTGCCCGACATGCCCGAACGGGGAAGTTATGCGCTTTATGTTTCGTACAAATCGTTGCCCAATAGCGCCTCTGACGCGCGCTACACGGTCTATCATCTGGGTGGGAAAACCGAATTCAAAGTCAATCAGACGATGGGTGGCGGAACCTGGATCTATCTTGGAACCTTCGCGTTCGATAAAGGTAGGAACGAAGCTTGTCGTATCACGTTATCAAACGTTTCAGGCAAGAAAGGATGTGTGGTGACCGCCGATGCGGTAAAAATCGGAGGTGGAACGGGCAATATTGCCCGGGCTCCTAATGCCGAAGGCTTTATGAGCGGCACGTCCAAACATCTCGACGGTGGAGCAAAAGAGTCGATTGCGCCCAGTTTGCCCATTAAATTTACACCCGAAACCAGTGGAGGACCTCGCTATATCGAAGGAGCCCGTTACTGGTTGCAGTGGGCCGGGATGCCCGATTCGGTCTACAGTCGCACCCATTTTAACAACGACTATTCCGACGATTTTCAGAGTCGCGGTTACTGGGTGAATTATCTCTCCGGCGGTTCGAAAGTGCTGCCCGGAAAAGAGGGTCTTCATATTCCGGTCGATCTGGCGCTGGCTTTTCATACCGATGCAGGTTATACGCCGAACGACTCTATTATCGGAACGTTGGGCATTTTTATGACGCATCACAACAAAGAGGTGTTTGAAAACGGACAATCGCGCTGGGCTTCGCGCGACCTGACATCGTTGGTGATGGATCAGGTTGTGAGCGATATTCGTGCCGGTTTTGAACCGAAATGGACGCGCCGGGCCATGTGGAATAAGTCGTATAGCGAAGCGCGCGTGCCGAATGTGCCTACCATGCTGCTCGAACTGCTATCGCACGAGAATTTTGCCGATATGCGCTACGGCCTCGATCCCCGCTTTCGCTTTACGGTGAGCCGTGCCATTTACAAGGGAATGCTCCGCTTTCTTGCCGGACAGTATGGTTTCAAATACGTGGTGCAACCGCTTCCGGTGGAGGCGTTCAGCAGCCGTTTTGCCGGTGAAAACAGTGTGGAACTAAAATGGAAAGCTGTCAATGATTCGCTCGAACCGACTGCCGTGCCCACTCAGTATGTGGTGTATACCCGTGAGGGCAACGGAGATTTCGATAATGGCAAAATAGTGAAAGGAACATCGTGTAAACTCGATATTGAAAAAGATAAGATTTACAGTTTCAAAGTGGCTGCCGTGAACGACGGTGGAGTTAGCTTCCCGTCCGAAATTCTTTCCGTTTGCCGGAAGAGTAACGAAAAAGGGGTGGCGATGATTATCAACGGCTTTACCCGTATCAGCGCTCCGGCCAGTTGGGCAACGCAGGATTCGATCACAGGGTTCACCGACTTTATAGATCACGGAGTGCCCGACAAAGTGCAGTTCAACTACGTGGGCAGTCAGTATGAATTCCGTCGCAGTGTGGGATGGATGGACGACGATTCTCCCGGTTTCGGAGGCAGCAATGCCGACCGCGAGCGTCAGGTGATTGCCGGAAATAGTTTCGATTATCCGGCTCTGCATGGTGCTGCTTTTGCCGAAAGCGGGTATTCTTTTGTTTCGGCAAGTAAAGAGTCCGTTGCCGATTGCGATGTGGATATTGACGGTTACTCTGTTGTAGATGTGATTCTGGGCAAAGAAAAAGAGTGGGTGACGGCTCACGGAGCAAAGCCCGCCATGTTTAAAACCTTCCCTGTCGGGCTGCAATCGGCTCTGACCGGTTATTGTCTGCACGGAGGCAAGTTGCTGGTGACCGGAGCGTATGTCGGAACCGATCTGTGGGATAATCCCCGAGCAACCAAAGCCGATCGTACCTGGGCTCAGAATATGTTGAAATTCAAGTGGAGGAATGACGCCGGAGCTGTTACCGGACGTTTCAAAGCGGTGGCTTCTCCATTCCCGTCGTTTGCCGGAAACTATAACTATTACAATGAACTGAACAGCGAATCGTATGTGGTGGAACGTCCCGATGCCATTGAACCGGTAGATAAGAATGCCTATACCATTTTCCGCTATTCGGAGAACAACCTGAGCGCCGGTGTTGCCTACAAAGGCGACTATTCGAGCTGCGTACTCGGCATTCCTTTTGAAGCCGTGAAGCCTGAAATGCGAAGCGGTTTGATGAAAAGCATTCTGACCTTTTTTGAACAGAAGGCCAGTAAATGATTTGGAGATTTGAGAATTTGCAAATGCTGCTACGTCAGATTTGGAACGGCCTTGACCGGTGAGCCAAAAAACAAGTAAGGAAGCGGCAATAATCGTCCTTGTTTGAAGTTTCCGACGAAAGGAGGAAACGAGTTTGGACGATTTCCGCTTCCGAACGTCAGTTTTTTGAGCGAAGCGGGCATAGCCTTGAATTTTTTGCTTACTTTTTGTTTTAAGACAAAAAGTAAGTCGGGGTTATAGGGGTGGAAACCCCTTACCAAACGCTTGAAAAAAATAAAAAGTCAATATGACTTCGATTTGAAAATAAGTAAAATCATTTGATAATTTTGTTCCTATGAGACGATTTATTCTGTTGATTGTAGCTGCGTTTGCTTTGCAAATGTGCATAGTGGCGCAAGTCAAAGTGGGCGCCGAAAGTGTGGATGAATATTTTCCGTTGTTGCAGGGAAAACGGGTGGGGGTTCTCTCCAATCAGACCGGCGTGATCGGGAAAGAACATATCGTCGATTTCCTTCACCGGAAGGGGATCAATATTGTTTGCATCTTTTCTCCCGAACATGGTTTTCGGGGAACGGCCGATGCCGGAGAGCATGTCTCCAGTTCGGTTGACGAAAAGACCGGAATCCCCATCAAATCGCTCTACGATGGCAATACTGGCAAACCCAGCGATGCGGTGATGCAATCGATCGATGTGCTGGTATACGACCTGCAGGATGTAGGACTGCGTTTTTACACCTATCTGACGACGATGGTTCGCATGATGGATGCCTGTGCCGCCAATCACGTAAAGATGATTATTCTCGACCGTCCCAACCCCAACGGACATTACGTCGACGGACCGATACTCGATTTGAAATACCGCTCGGCAGTGGGCTGGGTTCCTGTTCCGGTGGTTCACGGCATGACTCTGGGCGAAATGGCCGGCATGGTGAACGGTGAGAAGTGGCTTACGAACGGTGCGCAATGCGATGTAAAAGTAGTCAAGTGTAAAAATTATACCCACGCAACGCTTTACCAACTGCCCATTGCTCCGTCGCCCAACCTGAAAGATATGCGCTCCATCTATCTCTACCCCTCGTTGTGCTATTTCGAGGCCACGCCGGTAAGTCTGGGTCGCGGTACCGATGCGCCGTTCGAGCAATACGGTCATCCCAACATGCAGGGGTATAGCTATAGCTTTACGCCCCGTAGCATTGCAGGTGCCAAATTTCCTCCGCAACTCGACCGCTTGTGTCATGGCGTCGACCTGAAAAGTGTACCTTCAAACGAAGTGTTGTTTCAAAAGGGTGTCGATTTGAGTTACCTGATCGATGCCTATAAGAATCTCAATTTGGACGATTTCTTCTTCAATAGTTTCTTCGAAAAACTGATTGGGGTGAGTTATGTACGTAAAATGATTGAAGAGGTGAAAAGTGCCGATGAGATCAAGGCCCGTTGGAAGGATGATGTGGAGAAGTTCAAACAACAACGCAAGCCCTATTTGCTCTACCCTGAGAAATAACCGGATTCCAGTGTCAATTAAAACCAAACGAATAGATGATGAAAAAGAGTTTGTCAACCATAATGTTCGCTTTATTTTGTGGAATGATGTCTGCTCAATCGTATAATCTGATACCCCGTCCCGTGGAGGTAACTCCGGCACAGGGAGCCTTCCCGCTGACTTCGGCTACCCCGATTGTGGCCGGGAAAGAGAGCAAACAGGTTGCAATTTATCTCCAGCAAAAGCTTAGCCGGTCGACCGGAATGCCCTTCAAATTGACTGCAACACCGGGTGTGGGATCTATTGAACTGGTTGTCAATTCATCTTTGGATATGCCTGCCGAAGGGTACTTGCTGTCGGTGACAGATAAAGGAGTGAAAATTGAAGGCAAAGATGCCGATGGGTTGTTCTACGGAGTGCAAACGTTGTTGCAACTGCTGCCTTCTCAGGTGTATGCTTCGCAGCTTCAGAGCGGGGTTCAATGGTCGGTTCCGGCCGTGTCGGTCAAAGACTATCCCCGCTTTCATTATCGTGGAATGATGCTCGACGTGGTGCGCCAGTTCTTTGACGAGCAAACCGTGAAGAATTACATCGACTGGCTGGCGATGCACAAAATCAATAAATTTCACTGGCACCTGACAGACGATCAGGGCTGGCGCATCGAGATCAAAAAGTATCCGAAACTTACCTCCGTTGCCGCATGGCGCGGACCGAACGAAGCGATTGCTCCTACACTCGGTTCGGGCGATAAACGCTACGGGGGCTTCTATACCCAGAAACAGATCAGAGAGATCGTGCGTTATGCTGCCGAACGGCATATCGAGGTGATTCCCGAAATCGATCTGCCGGGGCATAGCCATGCCGCCGCTTCGGCTTACCCCGAAATTTTATGTCCGACCAGTAGGGATGAGGCCAAACGTGCTGCCGATGACATGGGCGATGCCTGGTGTGTGGGCAATGAAGCCAATTTTACGATGTTGGCTAATATTTTGAAAGAGGTGGCTGCGCTGTTTCCTTCCAAAATCATGCATATTGGCGGCGATGAGGTGAATATGGCCATCTGGCCCCGTTGCCCCATCTGTTCGGCTTTTATGAAGAAAGAACATATGCAGAAGCCCGAAGAGCTGCAGAACTATTTCGTTCATCGGCTAAACAAGATTATCGACGGTCTGGGAAAACGGATGGCCGGTTGGGATGAGATACTGGATGGAGGGGAATTGCAAGGCTCTACTCAGGTATATGCCTGGCGCTCGTTGAAACGGGCGGAACTAGCAACCGAAAAGGGCGTTCCTACTGTGGTGATGGTAGGGCAGAACTACTACTTCGATATGGCGCAGTCGAAATACGAACGTGGTCACAACTGGGCAGGACTGGTACCTCTTGATAAAGTGTATGCGCTCGATCCGGCAGACAAGACGATCTTTACACCGGAACAGGCAAAACAGGTGGTGGGCGTACAGGCGGCCATTTGGTCTGAACTGCTTAACGAACCGGCTCGTTTCCTCGAATACCAATCTTATCCGCGCATTTGTGCAATGGCCGAAGCCGGTTGGACTCCGCAGTCGTTGCGTAACTGGGACGATTTTTACCAACGGTTGACCACTTCGCATTTTGAACGGATGTACAACATGGGAATTGCCTTCCGGGTGCCGTTCCCTGTGGTTACGTACAAAAACGGAGTGGTGAGCGCTACAGTCCCATATCCGGGAGCGGAAGTGCGCTATACTGTCGACGGGAGCGAACCCAATGCTTCGTCGCCTCTTTATGCCGGTCCGATGAATGACTTTAACTATGAACAGCTGAAATTCAAAACGATATACAAGAATCTATTTAGTGTGGCGGTATCGCCCGAGTGCGAAAATGTGGGCGGCTGGGTGTCTGACTCTGCAGCCAAACCCAAACCGCAGGTGTGGGATCTGACCGGACTGGTAGATCGTCCGGGTATCTGGTATGCAACTTTTGTGCCCGATCAAGCGACGAAAGGGTCTGCATCGGTATCGCAGGTGCGGATTTATGAAAATGGCACGGCCGTGTCTGCTGATGATAAAGCTACCGCTACCGAGCGTACCCAGCGCTATCGCTTGCCGCTCTTTGCTTTCGATAAAACGAAGAAGTACACGTTGAAAGCGGTTGTACAAGGCAAAGAAAATATTTCCGGGGTGGTTAAAGTCGAACATTCACGCTATATGGAGCCTGCCGTCGGAGTTTCAATAAATGCGAATATGAACCCGGAATACGCTCGTTATCTGACCGATTACGATTTTGAAACCGTTGCGCGTACTATTGACCGCGGCGCTGCCGGACAATCGGTTACCTATGTCTTCGCTCAACCACTTACCTGCTCAAAGATAACATTCAACACCGGAACATTCACCGCTTTTTATTTGTTGAAGAACGGTCATGTGGAATACTCTGTCGATGGAGAAAATTGGGTACGTGGCGATAAATTCGAGCAAGGAGTTGCCGTGCTTCGCCCGTCACAGCCGCTCAAAGCTGTGAAAATTGTGATCGATGGCCCGAATGATGAAGCAATTATTGCATTTCAGGATTTGAAAATTGAATAAAACAGAGATGATGAAGCGATTGATGATTTTTTGTGGGTTGATGGTGAGCCTGTTCATGCAGGCTCAGACAAAGTTTGCATTGCTTACCGATCTGCACGTCTCTCCGGGTAATGCCAATGAGCGTGCGCTGAATCGTATTGTCGATGAAATAAACGATTCCGATATCCCATTTGTGATTATCACGGGCGATATTACCAATCAGGGAAGCAATGCCGAGCTGGCCAATGACAAGCGGTTGTTTGCCCGCTTCCGTAAGCCTTACTACCTTATTCCGGGAAACCACGAAACTACCTGGTCGCAGAGCGCTGTGCGCGAATATTACCGTCTTTTCGGTTCCGACCGGTTCTTCTTTAAGCACGATAACCTGCTTTTTGTGGGGTATAATACCGGCCCTTATATGAAAATGGGTGACGGCCATGTGAAGCACGAAGATCTGCTGTGGCTCGACTCTATTCTTACCAAAGAGGCGGTGAACGGTACGCGCCTGTTGGCTTTTGCGCATTATCCGTTGGTTGAAAACGATATGGGCAATGCACGGGAAGTAGTTTCCGTGCTGAAAAAACACGACGCGATCGTCTCTTTTTGCGGGCATGGTCATGCCTATAATGAGATGGCTTTTGGAAATCTGAAAGGAATTATGGCCCGTTCCACCTTTTTGGGGCAGGATACCGTGACGGCAGGTTATACCGTGGTTCAGGTTACTACTGATTCTGTTTTTGTGAACGAAAAGAAGCTGGGTGAAGAGATGAAGCGTCGCTTTGCTTTTTCGATGGATGCCAGCCGCAAGATGACCGAACCGTCGGAACCGGCTGCATTGCCTCAATTCGTTCAACCGGCTCCTGTCTCGTTGGTATATCAGGATAACGCTTCTGTTTTCACGGGCGTTGCCGTCGATAAAAATACGCTCTGTTTTGGAAATTCATTGGGCGAAGTCAAAGTCTTCTCTAAAAAGAACAGGAAGCTGCTGTGGCGTGTTTCTTTGGGCTACTCGCTCTATTCCACTCCTGTCTGTGCAAATGGTCTGGTGATCGTTCCTACAGCTGATGGCGAATTGAGAGCATTGTCTGCTGCGAATGGGAAGGCCGTTTGGACGGTGAAAGCCGATGGCCCGTTTGTTGCCGATGGCTGTGTCGCTGATGGTAAATTGTATCAGGGCGGTTATAAATCGTTCTATTGCATCGATGTCGCTACGGGGAAAATCGATTGGAAATTTACCGATATCAATAACTACTGTCAGGCGCGGCCTGCTATTGCCGACGGCAAGGTGTTGTTCGGCGCCTGGGACACCAATCTCTATTGCCTCGATCGGCAGACCGGCACTTTGATCTGGAAATGGAATAACGGAAAATCTCAGAGTCTTTACTCGCCGGCCAATTGTGTGCCTGCAGTACACGATGGTAAGGTAATCGTAGTGGCTCCTGACCGCTACATGACGGCTCTCGACCTTTCTACCGGCAAACAGTTGTGGCGGAGTAACCAATATACGGTACGCGAGTCGCAGGGCATCTCGGCTGATGGAAAAACGGTTTATGCCAAACTGATGGACGGGCAGTTGCTGGCTGTCTCATCCGAGAGTTCGGAATATAAACCTCTCTGGACGGTAGATGCTGGTCTGGGTTACGAACATGCTCCTTGCCCGATACTCGAACAAAACGGGACGGTTTATCTCGGTTCGCGCAATGGAGTGGTGGTGGCTGTCGATGCAGCGTCACGCAAGGTGTTGTGGTCGTTCAAAGGGGGTAACTCCGAAGTCAATCAGTTTAGTCGCGATGCGCGGGGCGACATCTATTTCTCATTGATTGAAGGCAAAATCTATAAGATAGGGACAAAAAAATAAGGCTTTGAAAAGCCTTATGAAGAGTAAGCTGTGCGGATGAAGGGACTCGAACCCCCACGCCTTTCGGCACCAGATCCTAAGTCTGGCGCGGCTACCATTACGCCACATCCGCATTTTGAGAGTACAAAGGTATCGACTTTTTGTCATATCCGAAAATTTCGGATGATAAAAGTCGGCTTTGGACAGAATAAAGCCACTTCGGAACTTGTGAGAAAACTCCTAATAAATAGGGTTTGAGTGTCGGAATTCGTTGTAATCTGCCGTGTCTCTCGACAACCCGAAGGTGCAGCCCGCCATTGAACTCCTAAACTTATCTCAGTACGATTTTTTTGTTGAGTTTTCCAGCTTATCCGAAGCGGCTTTACATATACAAAGATAATCGAAATTGACGGTTTGTGCAACTCTTTGGGGCTTAAAATCGAAGATTAACATCTCCGTGGGGGCAATAAAAATGGAATGCGGATGTAACCGAAATAGAGTCAATGGGTTTGTCCTGCTTTAGAAAAGCACTTTGAAACTTCGCCCGTTAATCACGACAATGTAGAGGTTGTGCGGTTGCAACGCTCCTACATTGTGTACTCCCTGTGGAATTTCCCGGTTTATGATCTGCTGTCCCGTCGCCGTGTATACCTCTAATGTGTTGCTGTTGATATTATGCGCCTCGACAATAAGGTTGCCGTTGCTGACATAGGCCTTTGCCAGCACACTGTTTCGCTCCTGAGTAGGAATGACTTTGATCACATTCGAGTTCGGAGAGACAAAAACGGGGCTTTGAGCTCTTACGACATAATAATAGGTTTGGTTTTTGTTAACGGGGTGAACACTTGTATAGAAGGCTATGCCTACATTTTTATTCTGAAAACCAGGTATGTAAGCGTTGCCATAGTAAGAGGCAGCCACGTCGTCGATGTAGATGCTGCCTTTGGTGCCGGTAAAGATAAACCGGATGGCTACAGTGCTGTCTGGTAATGCTGTTGAGGCGTTTTTGCCGTAGGTATAAGTATCCGGTGTCGCCGTAAGGGTTAGGTCGGATCCGACCGTTTGCCATATATGTCCGTTGAATACCTCAGTTTTCAGTGTCGTGCCTGCGGAACCGTCGCTTGCTCCCCAAAATGAAAAGGATTGAAGTGGCCCGTCAAATAGTGCGGAAGTTAAGGTGTCTTTTACGGCATTTAGCCTGATGGAGCATGGCGCGCTGTTGTATATAATAGTTGAGGTGGCGTAGTTGCCCCTCCATCCGGAGGCATTTTTTTCTGTCTGGAAAAGAGTAAAATCTTCGTTGTAGCTTATGTATTTTTTGTAATAGACATCCAGACAGTATTCAATGTTGTTGCTTCTGGTCTGGCTCCAGTTCGCGACGAAGCTGGTGTCGTTTATTTGTGTCGCTTTGGTTGCCTGAGGAGCCTGCAAACCTCCATTGGGGCCTCCGCAATAATTAAAAGTGATATTGGTGTTTTCTGAAATGTCCGTAATGGGTTTTCGCATCTTGGTAGTGCTGTACCACGATCCCATCGCGGGGTAGGAGGCATCGGAAAATTCCGTCTTCTTTGTTGTTCCCGGATAGGGATCTCCGGCGATGCCGCTGGCCGAATAGACTTCGTTGCCATCGGCTTCGATTAAATCGGCATACTGGTGCGACGGATTTGTGTTTACCTGATTGTTGCTCCATGGTGTTTCCGTGGTCATGTCTATATGCGATATAAGCATCCCATGCCCGTTTAATGCGCTATCCCAGGAGGTAAGTTGCCGGTTCTCCAACAAAAGAAATTCGTTGTCGGTCGGAAGATCGATTCGAAATACCTGATTTGAACTGCCGATGGGGGCGAGTGTGTTGGTTTGTGTGGCAGAGGGGGTTTGAGTGTCGCACCAGCCCAATAACCATCGGTCGATGGCGCAGAGGAACGGAGGGGTGTGTCCGTTGTTGTTGTAATTTCCTGTCGACATCAGATCCCAGTTGGCTAACCCTCCGGCTTCAGTTCCGGTTCCGTTGTAGTCGGTATCATAAAGATCGATCAAGCCCAGCGAATGGCCGAATTCGTGACAAAACGTGCCGATAGGAGCCATCGTTTTACTGGTTACCGTTCCGGTCAATTCGGAGGTGCAGGTGTATCCGTCTATTTTTACGCCGTTATACGTAGGATTGCTCAGTCCGGCATTGTGCAGAGTCCATTGATGCGGCCATACCGAGGTTGCCGGGCCTCCCTCGGCTTCGTTGTGTGCTGCGTAAACAATGAATACATTATCGACATACCCGTCTCCGTCATTGTCAAATTGTGAAAAATCGACGGAAGAGCTGATCGCCTGGCAGGCATCGGTCACCATGTTGGCCGGGCGCAGGTCGTTCCCGCTGGCATCATTGGCGCCGTAGTAAGCCATCGGGTGCGGAAGCGCGACCGGACCGGTTACCGTGAAGTCGAACGATAGGAGTCCCATCGAGTTGTCTTTGTAAAAATCTCGTACACTGCCTGATGATCCGTTGACGTTATAGCCTGTCTGGTTAAAAAGGTTGTTGAATGCGGCTTGTGGCGTGGTTGTTGTAAATACGGTGTCGGAAAAGTTGACTAAAATGACCAGCGATTTTATCGTTCTGACGTTTTGAACCCGGTTTGTGTTTGTTTGATTGCCACTATTTTGTTGCTTCGCAAGCTGGATAAGACTGTTTCCCAAAGGAACGGATAGTTGGGCATCTTTCAACTTTGCCGTTTTTTGTTGCCCGGAACGCATCTGTAACCCGACTAATTTCTTCTGATCGATTTTCCGGATAAAATTAATTTCATCCTGACTTCTCCGCTCCGGATCCCGGGCCGGATAATTGCTTGTCCGTATGCCGTCGGATGCTTGTGTGGCATACCGATAGAAACCGTCCGTGGTTTGGCGGAGCATCAGGTTATCGCGGGTTGTTACATAATGCGAGCGTTCATCACCGTGAATGCGAACGGACAATGAAGTGCCATCCGGTTGCCGGATTGTGACGATTCCCGGAATTGCACGAACAGCGGATAGCTGAAATACAATGGCGATGCCGATTGAACATAGAATGATCCTTAGTGTATGGATATGCATTCGGGTAACAAATGTCTTTAAAATCCGGACATGGTTAATGACAGGAAATGCCCGGAATCGGTTTTTGGTCAATATCGTATTGTTCGGTGCATTGATCCGGCTACTCCGGATCAGATGGCATAATTAACACGTCAAACAGGTTGCTCCTCGGTCTGTGGCTCTGTCTTGATGTCCCTGATCATTAGCTGAACTGTAGTGTTCCCATTGAACGTGTTCTCTTCCAATGTGTAACAAATATCCAGCGGGTTGAGAGCTTTCAGGTAATCGTTGAATTCCCACATCCGAAATGCGATACCGTTCATTACATTCTCGGAGCTCGAGTCGATCAGTTCCATTTTCAGGTGCTCCTGTTCTTTTCCTACCAAGCGGCTTGTGCCGTAATCGAACACATGTTTGGTGCAAAAAACAGGTTTCATGTTTTCGGGCCCAAACGGGCTGAACTGCTTCAATACCCGGAAAAATTTCGGGGTAATCTCCTTGAATTCTATCGTGGCATCGATGTCTATTTGCGGATGCTGTTGCTCTGGCAGAATATTCTGGGCAACGTACTCTTCAAACCGTTTGGTGAACGGTTCCACATTCTCTTCTCTGAGCGATAAGCCGGCGGCGTAGGTGTGGCCTCCGAAATTCTCCAGTAAGTCGCGACACGTTTCTATTGCCTTGTAAATATCGAACCCGGGCACGGAGCGCGCCGAACCGGTCGCCAGTCCATTCGACTTGGTGAGCACAATGGCCGGCCGGTAGTATAATTCGGTGAGCCGTGATGCCACAATGCCGATTACGCCTTTGTGCCATTCACTGTTGTAAACAACGATCGATCTCTTATGGCTGAGCTCTTCCAGCTTATCCAGAATAGCCGCTGCTTCGTCGGTAATGCTCTTGTCAAGGTCTTTGCGGGTTTGGTTGTACTGGTTGATGCAATCGCTTTTTTCGCGTGCGAATATTTCATCGCGTGCTACCAACAGATCGACGGCTTCGCTGGCTTTCTGAATCCGGCCTGAGGCATTGATCCGTGGCCCTATTTTAAAAACAATATCGCTGATGGTAATCTCCTTGTCGTTCAACCCGCAGGTATCGATAATGCTCTTTAATCCCAGCGACGGGGAGCCGTTGAGTTTTTTCAATCCGAAATAGGCCAGCACCCTGTTTTCTCCGGTAATCGGGACAATGTCGGAGGCGATGCTAACCACTACGAGATCGAGCAGTTGGTAGAGCAGCGACAGGTCTATGTCGTTGTTGATGGCGAATGCCTGCATCAATTTAAAGCCTACGCCACAGCCGGATAGGTGTTCGTACGGGTAGTTCGAGTCTGGACGTTTTGCATCCAGTACGGCAACCGCCGCCGGTACCTTTTCGTCGGGCATGTGGTGATCGCAAATAATAAAATCGACACCGAGCGTTTTGGCGTATTCGATTTTTTCAACCGCCTTAATACCGCAATCGAGAGCAATAACCAGACTGAAATTATTGGCAGCTGCATAATCGATTCCGGTGTATGAAATTCCGTAGCCCTCGGCATACCGGTCCGGAAGATAATAGTCTATATTCGATGTAAACTGGAGTAAAAATTTATAAACCAGCGATACCGCGGTCGTTCCGTCTACGTCGTAATCTCCGTAAACCAATATTTTTTCTTTTCTTCCCAGGGCAACATTCAATCGTTCGATGGCCTTGTCCATGTCCGGCATCAAAAACGGATCGTGCAGGTGCGATAGATCCGGGCGGAAAAATTTCTTTGCCTCGTCGAAGCTGGTGATGCCCCGCTGTGCCAGCAGTTGGGTTAATATTGGGCTGATTCCAAGCTCTTCGGCTAAGTGAGAACGTGTCTTTTGTTGTTCATTTGTGAGCTTTAGAAAGTTCCAATGAGTGGTGATTGACATATATCGTATTTATTTATTTACAGTTGATCTAACTCTTTCCGTGTCGTTTTTCTGGATGCGTTTGCCTGATGGCATATTGTATCCGGCAAGAGTTTTTAATTGGTAAAAATAGCGAAAAACTATGACTTTATCCGAAGAAAAATAGTTTCTTCGCCTGATGGCAAAGTCGTTTTAGTGGTATTTGTTGATAATATTTTATTTGATAGTTATTTATGCAATTTGGCATGACATGGCTTTTGAGTTAAATTCCGTTAAATATGCACATTCTTTTATATTTTGTGTAATTTTGCCGTTCAAATATACTTCGCAATGATTGATCAGAATTTGATAAAGATTTACGAGCAAAGTTTTATCTCGCACTGGGATAACAAAGCACTAACCGATTATGGAGAACCGGAAGTTCTTCTTTATGCTGATGTGGCTAAGGGTGTGGCACGGCTTCATATTATCTATGAAAAAATGCATATCCGTAAGGGCGATAAGATTGCCATTGTCGGTCGTAACTCTACTAAATGGGTGATGGCATACATGGCCACCATTACGTATGGCGCGGTGGTTGTGCCTATTCTTCAGGATTTTAATGCGAACGATATTCATCATATTGTCAATCATTCCGAGGCAGCTCTTCTCTTTGTAAGCGATTTTATCTGGGAAAATCTGGAAGAGGATAAAATGCCCGAATTGAGAGCTGTATTTTCGTTGAATGATTATCGTTGTATTTGTCAGCATGACGGAGAAACCGTTCAGAAAATGCTCCTGACAGTCGATCGGGAATTTAATCAACGTTATCCGAAAGGGTTCGGCCGCGAAGATGTGAAATATGCCGAAGTGGACAATTCCGAACTTGTTTTACTTAATTATACATCGGGTACCACCGGTTTTACAAAAGGGGTGATGCTTTCGGCCAACAATCTGGCCGGTAATGTGTTGTTCGCGCTGCATACCGGCATTATGAACGATAGAACCCGCATAGTCTCTTTTCTGCCTTTGGCTCATGCTTATGGGTG
>CAZFTY010000005.1:0-17361 GCA_964521835.1 uncultured Microbacter sp. | reverse complement strand
GGTAGGCATCTCCTTATTATTGGATTTTTTCTTTTGAAAAAAAATGATGGAGAAATTATCAAAGGCAAACAGGCAGATTACTCCCTCTCTTTGGGAGAGGGCTGGGGAGAGGTCAAAATATCCGGATTGACAGAAAAATTACATTGTTTGTGTTGCGTTTTGCAGACAGATCTCAAAAATATTGCTAATAAGTATAAGCCGTTTGTGGTGTGCCGTTCTCTCATTGGCACATTGTCGAATCGGCATATTTTCAAATTGAATTAATGATTACAGTTTCCAATCTTGCCGTGCAATTCGGAAAGCGGGTGTTGTTTCAGGATGTAAACCTGAAGTTTTCTGCGGGCAATTGCTACGGTATTATCGGTGCGAATGGTGCCGGTAAATCTACATTTTTACGTGCTATCAGCGGTGACCTGCAGGCTACCAAGGGCAACATTATGATGCAACCCGGCGAACGTTTGTCGGTGTTGAAGCAGGATCACCACGAGTTTGACGATCTGACCGCTCTCGATACGGTTATTCAGGGTCATAGTACGCTTTACAGCATTATGACCGAGAAAGACGCGTTGTATGCCAAAGCCGATTTCTCCGATGCCGACGGTATACGTGCTTCGGAACTCGAAGAGAAATTTGCCGAACTCGAAGGCTGGAATGCCGAGAGCGATGCTGCTTCTCTGTTGAGCGGACTGGGCATTAAAGAGGATGCTCAGGCAATGAAAATGGGCGACCTGAGCGGAAAGCAGAAGGTGCGTGTGCTGCTTGCCCGCGCGCTCTTCGGAAATCCCGACAACCTGCTGCTCGATGAGCCTACCAACGACCTTGACCTCGACACGGTGATGTGGCTCGAAGACTATTTGGCCAATTACAACAACACGGTGTTGGTTGTTTCGCACGACCGTCACTTTCTCGATGCCGTTTGTACCCATGTGGTCGATATCGACTTCGGAAAAATAGAGATCTACACCGGTAACTATAGCTTCTGGTACGAATCGAGCCAGTTGGCTTCGCGTCAGCAGGCACAGCAGAACAAAAAAGCGGAAGAGAAACGGGCCGAGTTGCTCGAGTTTATCGCACGCTTTAGCGCCAACGCCTCTAAATCGAAACAGGCAACCAGCCGTAAGAAGATGTTGGAAAAGATCAACGTGGAGGAGATCAAACCTTCATCGCGCCGTTATCCGGGTATTATCTTTACTCCCGAACGCGAACCGGGAAATGTGATTCTCGAAGTGTCGGGACTCTCTAAAGCCATCGAGGGCGAGGTGCTGTTCGACGATGTCAACTTTATGATCGAAAAGAACGATAAAGTGGTCTTCCTTTCGCGCGATCCGCGTGCGATGACTGCTTTCTTCGAGATTCTGGACGGTAACCTGAAAGCCGACAAGGGACATTTCAACTGGGGTGTAACCATCACACCGGCCTATCTGCCGATGGATAACACCTCCTTCTTTGAAACCGATCAGAATTTGATAGACTGGCTCTCCGGTTATTCGAACGATACGCATGAGTTGTATATCAAAGGGTATCTGGGTAAGATGTTGTTCTCGGGCGAAGAGGTGTTGAAGAAGGCCTCGGTACTCTCGGGAGGTGAAAAGATGCGCTGTATGATTGCCAAGATGATGCTGAAAAATGCCAACTGCCTGGTGCTCGATTCTCCGACCAACCACCTCGATATGGAGTCTATTCAGGCGTTCAATAACTGTTTGCAGAACTTTAAAGGCAATGTGTTGCTCTCGTCACACGACCACCAGTTTGTGCAAACCGTTTGTAACCGTATTATCGAACTGACCCCGCACGGTATTATCGATAAACAGATGGAGTACGACGAATACATTACCCGCGAAGATATTAAAGAGCTGCGCGAAAAGAAGTACGCCGGAAAGATCTGATAAAGCCATACTAAAAACGCCCGCATCTTGCGCTGATAAAGCAATCGATGCGGGCGTTTTTTTTGTTTTGGGACTATCCGCAAAGCGTCCTGACTGGAAATGGGTTCAAATATCACAACGTACTGCTTTCATTACAATTATGTTTATCAAACCCTACCCCCGTTCCGGGTACTTCCCTTCAGATGAAGGGAAGACTAACCTGCTCTTCTGACTGTCAACTATACAATAGAGATAAAATTTTGCGTCAGGGGTGTCCCCTTTGGATAAAGGGGACGAGCGAAGCGGAGGGGTTAGATAATACTAAAGCATGAATTCTTTAATATATAGCATTTACTCTAAATACGACACAGGAAATATCGGAAAATATTTTTCTTTGATAAATATTTTTCTGTAGGGATTCGCAATGAATAACCCCGAGCGTAGTGTGGGGGGCGAGAAAGCAACCGCATATAGCAACTCACTATGGAATTGAAGAGCTGACTTTTCGTTTGCCGTTGTCGCTCTGTCTCTTTTGTTTTACTTATTGCTTCAACTCCAGAATCGTAGCACGCGGATAAAATCCCAGTTTTTCGTAAAACCCCAGCACCGATTCGTGTCCGTGGCTGACGATTAACCGGATAGGAGAGCACTGTTTGCTTTCGAGCCAGGCCACACTCTTTTGCACCAGCGTTTCGCCCACACCTCTCTTTTGCCACGCCTCTTCTACGCAGAGCGAATCGACCTCACCCTTCCCGTCGTTTGTTACCGTGGCCACACAGTAGCCCACAATTTCATTTTCGGAAGCTGCTACCCATATCCGAATGTTCTCTTCGGAAAGTTTGCTCCATGCCACCGTTCGCTTTTCGAAGGTAAACGACGTATAGTGGTCTTTAAAATAGATCGAGTCTTTTAGATGGATGCTGTTCAGCTTTTCCCAGAGCGGTTTGATGCGGTGCAATTCGCCGACAGGAAGTAGTTGATAGTCGGGAAGCGGAGTCATAATAAATTGAGTAGATAGCTTGCAAACTGAGTAACGAACAGCGCCAATAGAGTCAGACAGATGCCTTGTCCTGCCGCTACGAAGAACGAACGGCGGCTGTCGTAGGCGCGATAGACGACGGGCAGCAGCCAATAGGTAAAAGGCAGGAAGAGCAACACGGAGGTAACCACGCCCGGAAAATATCCGCAAACATAGAGCGCCCCCAAAATATGCGGTATAAAAGCATTGAGCAAAAATACCAGTAGCAGGGTGGTCAGCAGAAAGCGTTTGATGGTATCGTTTTTACCGGCACAAACCCATCCGATGGCTATCCAGGCAAGCAGCGTAATCAGCACAATGGCTGGAACCATCTGTTGTGCGGTCGGCAGATGCATGGCGAGCGTCTCGGAATGGACGAAGTATCGCATTCCGAAAGCCTCTTCGATATTGTGCAGGGTAAAGAGCAATCCTGCAATAAAGAGTTGCCTGTTGTAATGAATAGATGACATGGCCTGAATTCAAATTGCATTATTTATAGTGCAAATGTATGCAATTTTGGAATGAAGTCGTCTCGTTTTTTTTATTGTTATATGACTATCGGATTAGTTACCTAATAGACCTAATCTTTGCATGCTTTGCGCATTCTCCGCGTTCTTGGCGGTTAATCTCAGATTCTTCACCGCAAAGAGAGCAAAGTTTTTCGCAAAGAACGCTGAGAAAAACGAATATAGTGCACTGCTTTTTGTATAGGCATATTATCCTATTATATTGTATATAACAGGTATCAGCTGTCGTACCTACGGCACTTGATTGCCTCGGGGAGCGGATTATTCTATAAACATATCCTCCGGATTGAACTAAAATGCCATCAGTATGACCTGTTTGTAGACAAGAGACGACAAATCAGGCGGAGAGTTCCATCGGAACGGCATCCGCTGACCGGTGACGAAGGTTCTGCTTCCGGTTTAGTTGTTTTCCAGAATCTCTTCCGTGATCTTTACAGCCGATTTTACATAGTTCAGACACCGCAAGCGAAACAAATCGAGCTCTTTTATCTTTGCCATTCCCTCGGGCGTGTTCATATCCAATCCGTTCATCAGCGAGCGGCAGGTGGTGCAGCCATGCTCCTTCGAGAATTCGGTTATCAGCCGGTGCGACAGTTCGTAGGCGCGGGCTTTCTCCTCTTCGGTGCCGTTTATTCCCTTTCCGTATTTCAATCCGATAGCCATAATGCCCCCGGTAACGGCTCCGCAGGTCTCCTGTGTTTTTGCGATGCCCGATCCGAAGGGCGAAGCGAGGCGCAGCAGAGCATCGCGCTCGATTGTGAAGTCGGACGAGAAAGATGACAATACCGATTGGGCACAGTTGTAGCCGCTCCGGAAAGTAGCGGCAGCTAATTCTTGTTTCTTTTCAGTTGCATTCATGATTATATGTTTTTTTATGGGTTATCCGGAAGAGGCTATCATTAAAGCTATTGAATGATGTTGTTGTTCTCCTAACTCCGTTCTTCAGGGCAGAGTGACAAACGCGTACTTATGAATGGGCTTTAGCCCTGCATGTTCTTTCCTGATTTTTCATTGTCAGGGCTGAAGCCAACAAAATGCTCTTCGGCTTTAGCCTCCGTCCTGAAGGGCGGAGTTATTATTTTGGGCATTAACTTAACCGGTATCAATGTCTAATAGATATTATATCGATTAAGTGTATATAAATCTCAATTGCAGACCTCTCCTCCCTCCCGATAGCTATCGGGACTCCTCCCCCCAAGGGGAGGAGGAGCAAGACCGTGAAATGTTTAGAATTCAATTCATTTTGCAGATTTTCCCCCTCTCTTCGGGAGAGGGGCTAGGGGAGAGGTCAAATGCGAAAATTAAGAAATGAATTAACCGTTATCAATGTCTAATGATTATCCGCCGGTGCGATATATATGTTATTATTACTCCACAAAAAATTCAAACTTGGGGGCATAGAGCGTCGGGGTGAATTCGATAATGTCGTAGTGAGCCGCTCCGTGAATCAAAAACGGATCTTCGGCGATGATCTGCTCTACCTCCTCTTTGTCGGCGGCATTGCACAGAATGATGCCTCCTGTGCGCGGTACCTGAGCGCCCGAACAGATAAACCTGTTGCGTAGATAATTTTTGTTGAGAAAGCGGCGGTGTGCCGGTACCAGTTCGTCTATTTTGTCGAGTGGTGCCACATATTTTAGCATCAGTACAAACATAACCGTAATCTGTTTGAAAGTTAAAAAAGCAGAAAAGATTGTTGGCTGTCCAACCCTGCAAATATACGGTTTATTGTTGGTACTGATGCTTATAAAGTTAATATTGTGCTATAATATTGAAATCTATTTAATGAATATAATGCTCTATTTCAATGTTAAATAAACGTAAAAATGCAATATTGGCTTTGAATTATATAAAAAAAGTTCCAAATTTAGCGTTGAAAATTAAACAGACGAGAGATGCTTTTTGTTGCTATTTTTGTAAAAAAAGCCTCTGTTTTATCTGTTTTGTTTACCAAATGTGTTGCAGTTGCTTTCCGAAATGCTGTTTTGTCGTTAAATTTATTTGACTATTTGCTGTAGCCCTGCCTAAAGCGAATAATTAAATAAATATAGGTTCCTTTGACGAATAGCATTCGGGTGATGTATGCGATGATTGTAAACGATAGTTTGTCCTGTCCGGTTTTTTCATCATCCGGCGCGGGAAATCAATAAAGAAAGTTTATCGTAGAAATAATGAGAATGGCTGACGCAAATGAGACGTAGAGCCAGAGCAATTGTAAAACCAGGAGACATAGGGTTGTGGGGTGGCCGGAGGGTCTGTACTCCCAATCCGATAAGAACAAACAAACTACCGACAGTATAATCCGGGCGGCCTGCCCGATGTGAGAGCTGTCGTTTCTGCTAACTAACCAACTTTTATGCACTAACCAGAATCTATCGAAGCAGGGAGATGAGCCCTGCTTGGACTGAGCTGTTGTGTATCCGGATTTTACCGGAATGTTGTCCGGTCGGAGCCTTGTGAGGGCGCTCCACATCAATTCTGTTCCAATCGTAAAAAGTTGACGCGTTTATGCAATAAATAGGGTGCAATCCAAACACATTGCAGTGCAATGTCATTTGTTTTTCAAATCGTATCGCATACAAAATCAATCGGGATTGAGGCATCCCTATACAGTGTCGTGTCGGATCGAAAACAGTAACAGAAATATAAACGAAGGGAGAAATCGACTACTATGTCGGATTGCAAAATCGAATGCACCGGTTTGTTGTTGGATAACAATGAGTACCTGACATCGCTGATATTAGTTAATAACCGGCGATAGTTAAATCCGGTGAAACGGGCTGTGAAGCCGGTTAAGAGTTGATAGTAAGTGCCACATAGCAACCCTTCGCAAGAGGGGTTGCTATAAACGTTTTAACCGGGATAGAAAAACTATATTGGATTACAAATCCTGATACTCAGATCCGTCGTCGGATAGCATATCCGACAGGACGGGATCGCTTTCCGAAGTGTTGTTTTGTCGTTAATTTTATTTGACTATGGAGGAATATCCATCTAAGTCAAAAAATGAATGAATATATGTTTTGACTAACGGCATTCGGGCTATAGATCCGATGATTGTAAGCGATAGTTTGTCCTGTCCGGTCTTTTCATCATCCGGTGCGGGAAATCAGTGAAGAAAGTTTATCGTAGAAATAATGAGAATGGCTGATGCAAGTGAGACGTGGAAGCCAGAGCAATTGTAAAATCAGGAGACATAGGGTTGTGGGGTGGCCGGAGGGTCTGTACTTACAATCCGATAAGAGCACAAACAAACTACCGACAGTGTCATCCGGGCGGCTTGCCCGACATCAATAGCTGTCGTATCTGCTAACTAACCAACTTTTATGCACTAACCAAAATCTATCGAAGCGGGGGTAAACCCTGTTTGGACAGTAGGTGTCGTGTATCCAAATTTACCGGAATGTCGTCCGGCCGGAGCCAATTGAGCAGCGCTCCGTACTTATTCTATTACAATTGAATAAAATTGAAATATTTGTGCATTCGATAATGGTACAATCGGAATAAATTGCAGCATAATACAAAGCCATTTGTTTGGTAAACAGTGGCAATTGTTGAGCGATACAAGACCAACTGTTGTTTAAACATTGACCGTTGTTGGGCGATACAATGTCTGTTGTTGTTTAAACAGTGGCAATTGTCAGGCGATACAAGATCAATTGTTGGGTAAACATTGACTGTTGTTGAGCGATACAAAGACAATTGTTGTTTAAACAGTGGTAATTGTCGAACGCTACAAAGGCAATTGTGGCGTAAACATTGACCGTTGTCGGATAACGCAAATGCAATGATACGATAGCCTTAATTGAAAAAATATACCGGCCTTAAAATTTATAGTGGGAAGACACAGAAATTTGCATGATTCACCCATGACTATTTTTCTGTAAATAATTCATATTTACTTAAAAACAAATCTTTTATGACGAATCTACAAACGCAAAAATTAAGAATGTATCTTACGGTGCAAGTATTATTGAAGGCCAATCCGGATGTACTTGCCAAAATGCCGAACGGGGCAGAGTTGTTAGCGCAATTGGAAACTCAGATTCAACTGATTCAGAGTAACAATGTATTGCAACAACAGGGAACTTCGGCGCTGACACAACAAAAGAGTGTTTTGCGCACAACATTGATTGCAAATACGCTCGATACTTCGCACAAAATGCAGGCCTATGCCGCTTTCGTAAAAGACAGCGCATTGCTCGGCAAGGTCGAAACAAACGAAACGGATTTGAAACGGCTCTCGGAAGAGGAGCTGATTGTTTTTGCCAAAAGCTTGTACGCTACTACCAATCTGTATCTGAGTAAAACTGCCGCCTATGGAATAACCGATAAGACTCAGGCAACATTTTTATCCGGCATCAATGGCTTTGAAGAGGGGTTGCCGCAGATTCGGAAAGAAAAGCAGGATCAGAAGAATATTACGGTACTGCTGGTCGATGAGTTCGATGCAGCCGATGGCGTGATGGATCAATTGAATTTGCAGGTGGAGTTGGTAAAAGAGGCATATCCTCAGTTTTATGCCGATTACAAGCAACTGACTAAGGTGAGGGTAACTTTTAAAACCGTGCCATTAATGGCAAAAGTGACCGATGCCGCATCGGGCGATCCGGTGGCAAATGCAACGCTTGCCTTTACGCTAAGCGGCAGTAGTATGCCCGATATTGTCAAACAAACAGCGGCTAAAGGAGGTGCTATGGTAAAAAGTATCGAGCAGGGACACTATACGGTAGAGGTATCGAAGTTCGGGTATCAAACCCAAACGCTGACTATCGCCGTGTCGTCCGACGAACCGTATAACCTGACCGTGAAATTGGTTAAGAGTTGATAGTGTGTGCCTGTAGCAACCCCTTGCAAGAGGGGTTGCTATTAATGTCTTAAACGGGATGAACAAAACTATATAGGATTACAAATCCTGATACTCAGATCCGTCGTCGGATAGCATATCCGACGGGACAGGTTAATAATATGACAAAAATAAATGAAAGCAGAATTAGAAGTTGAAAATAAAGATAAAATATTTCAAATTATTCAGACTTTTTTGAAGACACCACCAGTTGTAATTTGGGGATCGGGAGCAACTATATCATTTGGTATGCCGAGCATGGATGAATTAAATGAGACTCTTAAAATTTCTATTCCTGATTTTGACACAACTAATGATAACCTCGAAATCGAACTTGGAAAAGAAAAATATCAGGTAGACATGCCTAAAATTAGAAAAGTCATTTGGGAGCGTGTGTCACAATCAGATTTAATCGTTCTAAATGATTTTATTGCTGGAAAAGCCGAAAAATACAATGGAATCAAAAAAATGATTGAAATATTCATTGAGGCTCACCCAAAGGTCTTAAGTATTATTACAACGAATTATGATCGTGTTTTAGAGTATAGCCTTTCATATTATAATAAAAACTACACAGATGGTTTTATTGGGAAAAACTTGTCCAGTTTTAATTCGTCTTTATTTGGCACAAAAGATATAGTAAATATTATTAAAGTTCATGGCTCCTTAAATTGGTTTGACATTGATGGAGATATTAGATATTTTAATGGTGATTTTACAAATGATTCTCCAATAATAATTGCTCCAGGTAAAAGTAAATTTCAAGAAGCATACAAATCCCCTTATCGTGAACTTATTCAAAAAGCGGATAATGCTATTATGGAAGCTAAAAGTATATTAGTCGTAGGTTTTGGCTTTAATGACGAGCATTTAACTCCCAAAATAAAAACTGCTGTAAAAAAAGGAGTACCTATAGTTCTCATTACAAAGAAAGTAAGTCCGTCAACATTTGTTGAACTGAAAAATTCAACAAAGTATGTTTTGATTGAAGAACAGGAATCTTATTCGAAAATTGTATATAAAGAAAATGAAAATGAAAATCAGAAGGAAATTACAATTAAAGGAAACTATTGGAATCTTATTAATTTTTTAGAGATACTATAATGGAAAACGATATTCTAATTGGAAAAATACAAAGTGTTGACACTGGTACTGCTGTTGTTAAAGTAAATAATGAAGGCTTGCTGAATAGCGTCCAAATCAACCAGATTGTTCAAATTCGTTCTACTAAAATAGGAGAAAAAATAATTGGACTTATCTCTAAAATTGTGCGTAAAGCAGTAGCAGATAAGATAGATAATAGCGACGAACCTGATTTTATTGTGGAAAATGTAATACGTGTAAACTTGGTTGGTACATTAATTTCAAGTAGTGGCACAGCAAAAAATTTATTTAAACGAACTTTAAATACCGTTCCCAGTATTGATGCTGATTGTTTTTTACTACAAGGCACTGCACTATCAGAATTTATGAATGTAATATCTTCAAATAGTGATAACCCTTTGACAATTGGAAGATATACTATCTCAGAAGAATCAAATGCAAATCTTGATGGAAATAAATTTTTTCAACGACATGCTGTAATTGTTGGCGGAACCGGTTCGGGAAAATCATGGACAGTTGCCAATATCCTCGAAAAAGCTTCGAAGCTAAAGTCAATAAATGCTATAGTATTTGATTTACATGGAGAATATAAACCATTAGAGAAATTGGAAAATACGAAGCTATTGAAAGTTGCAGGACCGTCTGACTCTCCAACTAATCCTAATGTAGTTTTCTTACCATATTGGTTATTATCTTATGAAGAAATGGAATCCCTTCTATTGGATAGAAGTGACTCAAACGCACCTAATCAATCAAGAGCATTATTTGACTTGGTGATTGATTCAAAAAAGAAGACATTAGAAATTAATCAAAGAAATGATGTATTAGAAAATTTCACAGTAGAAAGTCCCATTCCATATAACATAAATGATGTTCTGAGAACACTTGAGGCTTTGGATAATGAAATGGTGCAAGGGAGTCGAGGAGATAAACAAGGTCCTTTAAATGGGAAGCTTACACGATTCATTCAACGTTTAAAAAGTAAGCAATCTGATAAGAGATTAAATTTCATATTTAATTCAAAAACAGAATTGTTAGATTACAACTGGTTTACTGGCTTAGCAAATAATCTGCTGGATTTTGGTAATAAGAACGGATTAAAGATTATTGATTTTTCAGAAGTTCCATCTGACATTCTTCCACTTATTACAGGATTAATAGGAAGATTAGTTTTCTCAATTCAGCAATGGATGGAAGAAGTAAAGAGACATCCTATCGCTTTGTTTTGCGACGAGGCACACTTATATATACCATCAGACACAAAAGGCAGTATTGAAGAAAGAGGATTACAAAATTTTGAAAGAATCGCAAAAGAAGGACGTAAATATGGAGTTTCACTTGTAGTGATTAGCCAAAGACCTTCTGATGTAAATAAAACCGTGCTAAGTCAATGTGGTAACTTCATTGCTATGAGACTTACTAATCCAGATGATCAGAATGTAATAAAAAGATTATTCCCTGACAATTTAGGTGATTTCGCAGACCTGCTACCAATATTAGATATTGGCGAGGGTTTAATTGTTGGAGATGCATCTCTGCTCCCGAGTAGAGTTGTAATAGACAAACCAACAGTCAAACCAAATAGTGCTACGGTAAATTTCTGGGACGAATGGAATAAAGATATTTCTGAGAAAGGTATTGGAAATGCTGTAGAGGCTTTAAGGAGGCAGAGTAAATAATTAAGTTATAATAGAAATCTCAAATATGTATGAAAGAGTATTATTTAAAAGAAACTTTAGAACCCGTCCCGTCGGATATGCTATCCGACGACGGAAAAGAGTAAAGGGATCTGTGATCCCCCAAAGAAAGAGGCCTAATGTAGAAGATAGAACAGAAAACAAAGCCTGTATGGGCACTGTTTTAGGAATAGATATTGTATGAGATGTTTACACGCAAGGCGTTGTGCGTTAACAGCGGAGTATTGAGAAATAGGTAAAGAGTCTTCGGTCGTAATAGACGACCACACCAAATTCGCAAGAGAAAATAATGTAATGTTTTAAGGAACAACTTGTTTTTCCGGTGGTAATACACCGGTATACATAACCCAACATGTTTAACCTTAAACTTATTCAAAAACCATTACACACATTATTTTCTATTGAAACAAAGTCTCCACAGAGGGAGGCCTGTTTCCGGGGTGTAATAAACCACCTTGTCATCCAAGCGAATTGGTGAAGACAGTTATCACCTAAAAAAACGACTCTATCCGCCGAGGAGCCAGGCGGAAGCGTACCCAGCTCCGAAAAGATAGACGAGTAGGAGCGAAAACATTTAATACAATGAATGAATTAACGAGTTCGAACAATAATCCTGTAATCGATCATGATGCAGAAATTTCAGAATTTGCTTGCTTTGCAAAAGTGGGAATAGGATATGCGTTTTGGATGAAAATTCGCTATCAAGAACCGGGTGGTATATGGATAACCTCTGATAAAGGGGAATCGGTTGCGCTTGGTCAAACCGGGAAATACGATATTAGTGACAAACTGAAGACATTGGCGGATGGCTCTTTGGTTCAATTGGATATTCAGGTGAGAGCCGGCAGTAAAAATGTATATGCAGAACAATGTTTTGTGTACAACAAAGCATCAAAAGTTGCCGCTAAATACATTGCATCGGGAACAACGTTCAATGCAGCTATACACCTCGACGAGCTTATCCCGAAATCCTAACAGATAGTTAACAGAATACTGTGCAAGCAGATAATCTGATCTTTTCGCTGGTGCGGGTCTTCTGGCCCGTGCCAGCAAACAAGGCTTATTTCAGATTTTCTCAGATTAAGGGATTACGAAGAGCAGACATAGAGGTTTAGAGAACAAAGGAAAACGGGATTCTGAGGAATCGTGTTCTCTGTGCAAATCGTGGTTAAGACAGTTAAGAGGTTGCGCAGAGAAGCAGAAATTATTTGTATATGGTTGGGACTACAAGTAATCTATGCCGTCGGATGTAATAGTAAACCAATAAAAAGTGACTTATGATATTGGAAGAGTGGTTGGTTGTGAAAGAGTTTGAAACAGAAGTAGCGGGATGTTCGCATCCGGTTAAAGCCCGGGTGCTTCAATTGAAATCGCGAAGTCCGAACAAAATATATTATGGAACGGTGAGCCATTATTGCAAACCGAGCAAACAGGCCGATAGTGTCGTAATACCTCCGGGGCAAGGTCGTAGCCTCGCAGCTGTTGAAAGAGAGTTGAATGCCTATCTGAAGGCATTTACGTCGATAGGTGTGGTGGCGAATGAAGATTTCGATTGCCTGAAGTATTGAACGAAATCCGCTCCGCAGCATGGGTTGTTTACCGTGGATGACAAGATATCGTTATCATAGGAAAACCGGGGTGAAGTTTTCACCTCTTTTTTAACATATAGAGAATTCTAAAAAGTCGTTTTTGTGCGTATCTTTTCACCCGAATTAATAATGAGCCTGTAAAAAAATAACGAAAGGAGGAACCTGATTATGTCACTCAACATGCCTTTTATCATCACCATCAGCCGCCAGTTAGGCTGCGGGGGAGCTTTTATCGGTGAAGCGCTTGCCAAACATTTCGGTATCTCGTATGCCGATCGTGAAATCATTTCGGCAACGGCTCAAAAGTTTTCGATGCATGAGAAAGATCTGTACCAGCGCGATGAAAAAATTATTACCGCCTGGCAATCGTTTCTGCAATCGATTACCCGTGGCCCCGACCGGGTTGAGCACTGCCCGTTGCCACCTACCGATAAAGAGTTGTTTAAAGCCGAGAAAGAGGTTATTGAACGTCTCGCAACAGAACATTCGGCCGTGATTATGGGTCGTTGCGGTTCATATATTTTACGCAATCATCCGTTACATGTCGGCCTTTTCCTGTATGCCGGAACGGAGTACCGTATAAAACGGCTCTGTGCCGATTGCAGCGTGTCGGAATCACGCGCGCAGAAGATGATAGAGGAGAGTGACAAAAAGCGTTCGGACTATTTTCATCAGTTTACGGGGAAAATGTGGACCGATGCTACCCAATACGATTTAACGCTTCGTACCGATATTCTTGGCCCGGAACGGACGGTAGAACGGTTGATTATGCTGGCTCAGGAGGTTCTTGCACACAAAGAGGCGAAGATTGTTGTGTGACCCCCCGACCAAACAGATGGAGTGTGGTGATAATCGCGATCATAATCTGATTTGCAGCAATACGATCCGTCTTGGTTTATGAACCGTATATCTGTGTCATATCCGGAACTATGTCATCTCTTTTCCATGATACACGTCCAGGTGTTTATCAGCACGTTTTCGTCGTATAAAGCCCCTTCGGCGTAGCAACAATTACCTCTCCGCACAATGACCTCATAGCCGTTGAAAGCGCTGTTTTCGATGCTGAACTTCGAATAGATACGGTTGCGGTCGATATTGAAAATCCCTTTTTGCAAGCCCAATGCCGGATTGCGCGATACATATTCGTATCGGCGTTCATCTATCTTCGTGATAACATACTCGTTCGTGAGTTTTTTGTCGTCGATGTTTACCCAGCTGCTGTTTTTGAGATGCGATCCGTCGATAGTAATCACGCTCTCTCCCGATGCTTTCGAGATGCGACCGTCGGCATCCGTAAACTCCGATTGCGTCAGCCACGTTCCGGGTTCCGATAAAAGATGTTGATTTTGCAGATGCATAAAATGGGAAACAGGGTTTATGTGAATCGATTGTAGTAACAAATTTAGGAGTAAAATCCCGGAATGCAATAGAAACGATACAATTTATTAGCGGTGTATTTAAACCGAAGCTTCGATTCGCAGTCTAATAATTTGTTTCTGTTTTTACCTTTCAAATTTATTATCTGTTAAATTATATCTCCATGAAAAAATCGACTCTGAAAAAGCATCTTCTGTGTTGTGTGACGGCGGGAGCAATGTTGTTGCTATCTCCTCTTGTGTCTGCACAGAAAACCAAACTGACGTTGGATTTCACACAGCCCGGTGCCACTGTAAGCCCGATGCTTTACGGCCTGATGACCGAAGAGATCAACCACTCGTACGACGGTGGGTTGTATGCCGAACTGATTCGTAACCGCATTTTTAAAGACAATAAAACCAAACCGGAAGGTTGGAGTTTGGTTCAACAAGATACCGCCTCCAGAGCCTCTATCAAATTAATCGCTGCCGATCCCGACAACGTTCCTTTCGACGAGAGAAGACACTCCATTAACAGCGCGCTGACCACCTGTCTGCGTCTTACCGTAGCTAAGGGTGGTAATCGGGTAGGGGTTGCCAACGAAGGCTACTGGGGCATTCCGGTGAAGCCGTCGACTACCTACAAAGCTTCATTTTACATGAAAGGTACCGGTAGTATGCAGTTTCCACGCCGCCCGGGTATGCCGGCAAGGCCCCAAAATGCAACTCCTGCTCCCGTTATCGAGAACAATACCGCAGGGCCTATAACCGTATCGATTGAAAGTAACGATGGTAAAACGGTATACGCGACCGGAACCGTGACGCTTGAAAAGAGTACTTTCTGGAAAAAATACGAGGTGACATTGACTACAGCTGCCAATGTAGCGCCTACCACCGATGCCCGTTTTGTGATCTCGACCGATCGCACGGGGCTTTACTATTTCAACTTGGTGTCGTTGTTTCCTCCTACCTATAATAACCGTCCGAACGGAAACCGGATCGACCTGATGCAGATGATGGTGGATATGAAGCCGAAATTCCTGCGTTTTCCCGGTGGTAATTTCCTCGAAGGCCCCGACTTTGAAAATGCGTTTCCCTGGAAAACGACGTTAGGCCCCATTGAAAACCGTCCGGGGCATAAAGGCTCCTGGAGTTATCGCCCGACCGACGGGATGGGACTTTATGAATTCCTGATGTGGTGTGAAGAGATGGGTGCCGAACCTGTGTTGGCAGTATATGCCGGATATTCGCTCAATGGCGACCACGTGGATGCCGGGCCGTTGCTCAAACCATACGTGGAAGATGCGTTGGATGAAATAGAATATGTTATCGGCGATAAGTCGACCTACTGGGGTGCCAAACGTGTTGCCGACGGACATCCCGAACCATTCAAACTTACCTATGTGGAGATTGGCAACGAAGATTGGTTTGACCGTACCAATAGCTACGACGGACGTTTCAAACAGTTCCGCGAAGCTATCGAAAAGAGGTACCCGCAGCTGACCTGCATCTCGACCATTACCGATACGCAAAATCCCGATCTGAAGGTGACGGGTAAAAAGCCGGATGTGATGGACGAGCACTACTACCGCAGTTCGTGGGAGATGTTTGCCAATGCATCGCAATACGATAAATACGACCGCAAAAGTTCAAAGGTTTTTGTGGGTGAATGGGCTACCCGCGAAGGAGCTCCCACCACCAACCTTCATGCCGCGTTGGGCGATGCCGCCTGGATGACCGGTATGGAACGAAACTCCGATCTGATTATCATGTCGTGTTATGCGCCGCTTTTTGTCAACGTGAATACCGCCACAGCCACCGCGCCCAAAGCCTGGCAATGGGATTCCGATCTGATCGGCTACAATGCCCTGAGCGCTTTCGGATCACCCTCTTACTACGTTCAGAAAGCATTTAGCGAATACCTGGGCAATAAAATCGTACCGACAACGGCGATGAATATTCCGACTCAAAACCCGCCTCTTTCTAAAAGAGACAGCATTAGCGGAACCAAACCGGCACCGGTACCTTCGGTCTTCTACTCGGCTACGCAGGATGACAAAACCGGTACTGTTTACCTGAAAGTGGTAAACGCTTCGGGTAAAATGCAGCCTGTGGAGATCAATCTGAAAGGGTTGGCTAAAGTAGACAAAACCGGAACAATGGTAGTAATCAAAGGTGCGAAGGCGGAAGATACCAATACCATCACCGAACCACAAAAAATTATGCCGGTTACACTTTCTATCAGGGGAATCGGCACGACGTTCTCGCAAAAACTGGCCCCTTATTCGGTCAATATTTTGCAACTTAAGATTCAAAAGTAGAAGGGTTATTCGTGATTGGATATTGTTCTTAACAGGACGGCAGATAATATGCTGTCCTGTTATCGTGTTTAAATACCTCCCAAAAAATTAGGGTAAAATTGTATATTTGCAATTGACCTAATCTTGATATATTAAGTAAATAAATAGTTTGTGTGTTGATGTTTGATTATCAATGCGAGCGAGCATGATTCGTTTTTGTATGTATAAAGGATGAAATTTTATCATGCGGCTTTCATCCGGAATTAATCTTAAAAACATGAGAAAAACAGGTTGCATTACTCTTGTATTGTTTTTTTTGATTGGAAATATCTCTTTTGCACAGAACAAGACTATTTCCATTACAAAGGCCGATTTGACAAAAGTCGGTATCTCCATTGCTCCTTCTCAGATAGGAGAGCCTGTGGGGTCGGTGAAGCTGTATGAACCACGCTGGATCGAAGCCACAGAGGCAACGCCTGCCTATGCTGTAGTCGAGGGATCTATCTTTCCGGTCGATCCGAAAGGCTGGCCTATCAACTTCCGGGTGATTCTTCCGGCCAGCTGGACACAACATGCCATGCAGGCCGGTGGTGGCGGTATGAACGGAACCATTACCGTACGGGAAGGTAAAAATCCGTTGATTAACAAAGGATTCGCGCTTTATGGAAGCGATTCGGGACATCAGGCCGGTGGAATGGGCTTCGGTGGACCGCAACAAAAACCATTGGCTTCGGGTCCGACTCCGGGCGATGAGTGGGCGATGAACGATGAAGCGATCAAGAACATGGGCTACATGCAGATGAAAAAGACGCACGATGCTGCCATGGTGATTATGGAACGGTTATACGGAAAACGTCCGGCCTACAATTATTATGTGGGAACTTCCCATGGCGGGTTGGAAGCACTGACCGTAGCGCAACGTTACCCGAAAGATTATAACGGTATTATCGCAAATGTGCCTATTCTCAGCTTCTCAAGTCTGATGTTGGCTCCCGAGTTGATCCGGATTCAGGAAATACCGGCAAAGAACTGGGTTACTCCTGCCAAGGTGAATGCCATC
>CAZFTY010000004.1:15219-18461 GCA_964521835.1 uncultured Microbacter sp. | reverse complement strand
GATTACAAATCCTAATACTCTTTACCGTCGTCGGATTGCAAATCCGACGGGACAGGAGTTCGATGTATTCCGACACAAATGGATCAATGTGCCTTATTTCATGCCGGTTCATTATAATAGCAAAAGGTAACCGCCCCCGATGGCGCAAGCCGGAGAGATTGAATAGTTCAAGGCACTGTAATGGCTATATAATGATCGGATTACAATTTGTCGCACTGATATTTGATTCCGAAAAGACGGGACTCTCTTCTCCTTGCGACATAACTCATTTTTAAATTTATAACAGTCTTAATCATGTAATCTCCCCCTTTTTCATTATGTTTGTGATGTTATAATTCTTCCCCAAGCCATCACTGCCCATTGCATTTTGGCCAAACCCGACTACAATGAGTTCCATCAAAAAAATACTCGCGAACTTTAATCTTGAAAATGATCTCGATGATTTTGACAATATTCATCAGACCATTTTAAAAGATATTGTGTTCAAAGAGACCAATCTTTGGCTTTTGATGTTTGCTATTGTTATTGCTTCGGTAGGGTTGAACATGAACTCAACGGCTGTGATTATCGGAGCCATGCTTATCTCTCCCTTAATGGGTCCTATCAATGGAATGGGATATAGTATTGCCACCTACGATTTCCCGTTACTTCGCCAATCAATAAAAAATTTCAGTTTCGCTGTTTTTGTTAGTTTGGCAGCATCGACCCTCTATTTCTTTGTAACCCCTATCTCTACGGCACATTCCGAATTGTTAGCCCGTACCAGTCCCACAGTATACGACGTATTAATTGCACTGTTTGGCGGATTAGCGGGCATTATTGCCATCAGCAGTAAGCGCAAAGGAAATGTAATTCCGGGCGTGGCAATTGCCACCGCACTTATGCCTCCATTATGTACTGCAGGCTATGGACTTGCCACCGCACATTTCAACTATTTTTTTGGTGCTATCTATCTTTTTACCATCAATACGGTTTTTATTGCACTCTCTTCTGTAGCCATATCTCAAATATTAAAATTCCCGATACGAACCATCGTAGAAAGCACGCACAAAAAAAAGATAAACCGAATAATTACAGTAGTGTTAATACTCGTTTTGTTTCCCAGTATCTATTTCGGTTATCAATTAGTGCAAAAAGACAGATTTACCGAACAAGCCTCGAAGTACATTAGCACTATTAGTGTTTTTGAAGGCAACTACCTGTTAAAAAGTAATGTGAATGCAAATACAAAGAAGATCAGGTTGGTTTTTGGCGGAGTATCGATGAGCAACGAGCAAAAAAGCAGAATAAAGCAACAAGCCATGGCGTTTGCGCTCGACAGTAGCATAGTAACCATTAAGCAGGGATTGTCGTTCGACATACCTGACAGTAAAAATGCCGAGGTGGAAACACTGAGAAGCGAATTGAGCCGGTTAACGCTATTGACACAAAAGAAAAACATGCAGATAGATAGTCTTGAAGCAAACCGATCGGTAGGTATAAATCTTTTGCGTGAAATAAAGACATTGTATCCTCAAATTGAGACCTGTTCCTACTCATCCACTTATACCTTTACACAGACACAAAGCACACCTACGGCAATTTCAATTATTCTGTTCGGCGTAAAAAACAATACTTTGAGCAAAACAGATCAAACAAAAATTACAAATTGGCTCTGCTCAAGACTCAACACAAACGCGGTAAAAGTATTTTACGAAAAATACCATCCTACTAAAAGTGCCAATTAAGCACATCGCTCTCTCTACGCTTATCAGTTGCGTATAACAAGTACTTCTTAACCATTGCCTGCAAAAAGATTTCTTTCAAAGAATCAAGCTCAGGCACAAACCTCAATTAATATGAAAATAGGATTAATCGGATTTGGAAAAACAGGAAAAGCCGTAGCAAACGTAATATTGCAAAACACTGAATTTTGTTTGGAATGGGTACTACGTAAAAGCACATGCTTAGATCACCGAAGTGTACCCGAGTTTTTAGGTATCGAATCGAATGAGCCCGGGCTAATCTATTCAAGCACGACAACCGATATGACAGAACTGCTGGATAAACATCCGGTAGATGCGATCATCGATTTTTCGTCTAAGTCGGGAATCTACACCTACGGGCAGGTTGCTGCCGAAAAACAAATATCTATTATTTCTGCTATCTCTCATTACACACAAGCTGAAATAGATTTCCTGAAACAATTATCATCCAAAACAGTCGTTTTCTGGAGCCCAAACATTACCTTAGGTGTCAACTATTTAATGTTTGCGGCAAAGTTTCTCCAAAAAATAGCTCCTTGGGTAGATATAGAGATTATTGAAGAACATTTCAAGGGAAAGGAAGGCGTGTCAGGGACTGCAATTAAAATTGCAGAAGCATTGGATTTAGAGAAAACAGATATAAACTCGGTTCGTGCCGGTGGCATTATCGGCAAACATGAAATCATTTTTGGGTTTCCGTATCAAACGGTGCGCCTAATTCATGAAGCAATATCAAGAGAAGCATTTGGTAATGGGACGCTGTTTGTGACCGAAAATCTAAAAGGTAAAAAAGCCGGTTTCTACAAGTTCGAAGATATACTACTACCGTTTTTTGCCTCTCGTTTGGCATAGTGTATAAAACCAATTTGGGTTTGGCATAGTTTCCTCCCTGTTCGGCGTAGGCTCTGCCTACGCCGGAGATAGGAGCAAGGCTCCTGCCTTGCAACATCAAAAACAGGAGCATTTTCTAAACAGAAAATAGTCGCAGATCACTCCCTATAACGAATTTGATGTGTCGCACCTACGGTACTCGAATGCTTATCGAATACATTCTTTCTGTCACGTCAGATTTGCAATCCGACAACGTAATGGAATATAAGGATCTGCGATCCGGTAAAGAGAAAATGCTATAGAAGGACTTCCGCGCTTTAAAAATAGTTATCCTGCAAACCCGCTACCGGCCCCTCCAAACAGCTTGCTCACACCACCTACCCTCTCTCCGAAGGCGAATCTGCCACCACAAGCGCGCTGTTTTTTCTTTCTGCAAATAAATTTAACCTAAAAGCTATTTTATGAATTGTTTTTCGTAGTTTTGAATGCTAATTATACGCAAAGAAAGCGGTGGTTGGTAGCGAGTTAACAGCGAAACAGTCTTAACCGCGATTAACGCAGAGAACAGGAGAACGCAGAGGGGAAACAGAAAGCCAGACTGCTATACAATGAATAGTTGTATCGGCGGATCTGCGATCCGTCGCCGCTGGAATATAAGGATCTGCG
>CAZFTY010000004.1:0-15119 GCA_964521835.1 uncultured Microbacter sp. | reverse complement strand
AATAGTTGTATCGGCGGATCTGCGATCCGTCGCCGCTGGAATATAAGGATCTGCGATCCGGTAACGAATGCCATTAGCTTCGCTGATCTTCGATTTCGATAAGACGGATTACAAATCCTAATACTCTTTACCGTCGCCGGATTGCAAATCCGACGGGACAGGACTGATATATATGAACAAATAGTTCGTATATATTGGCGTTCGACACAAACAAAAAAAAACGTACACAACAATAAACGAACTTAATATGAATGACAAATTTGATTTTTTAAAAAGGTTTATTGGAAAACAGGATAGGGATTTGAGAGAAGCTGATGTTCGATATCAAATCATAGATAATATTTTTAAAAATATTTTGGCGTGGCCTGATGATAAAACCAAATGTGAAGACCATGTTAATTCTGGATTTATTGATTATACCCTTATAACAAGAGTTCAGTACCTGTTTTACTTATTGAAGCAAAAAAAGAAGGAAAACATTTTGAACTTCCTCAAAATGGAAACAGAGACAAACTTATTCGAAATATTATAACAGAAGAACTTCTGTCGAATATAGAGATTAACAAAGCATTGCTTCAAGTTAAAGATTATGCAGAAGATTTAGGTTGTAGTTATGTCTGCATTACAAATGGTCACGAGTGGATTTTTACAAATATAAATCCACAAAATAAACCTTGGAAAAAGCAGCCATCTATAGTAATCACAAGACTGAATTATTTTGTCGATAATTATACATCAGCTGTAAATTTTTTAGGATATACTGCTATTACAGAAGACTTTTCACTTCAAACTCAATTTTCATTTCAAAAACAAGCTAAAAATGAAGTTTTTTATCCAAAAAACCACATATCATCATATAATGCAACAGTATCTAATAATAACTATGCTGGAATATTCAATCTAATTGCAAGAAAATATTTAAGCAACATTCCACTTGATGATAGTGAATTTATGAAAAAGTGTTATGTAAGTGATAAAGGACACTATAATTCACTACAAAAGAACGTTCAAGGTTTTATATATGATTCATTAACTCCTTATTTTAAAAACTTAGGTGTAAAAGAGTTTATGGATGATAGAAGAGGCGGCGCATTTGGTTATAAAATTCAAGATTTAATTAAAAAGCAGAACTTAGATTCAGTAATGATTCTTTTTGGAGGTAGAGGAGCTGGCAAGTCAACATTTATAGAAAGATTACTTTTTTATATTAAACCAAGAGAGATTGTTCTTCATGCAATAATAGGAATAATTAATTTAATTGATTCTGCTCAAAATAAAGACGAACTTACGAATGAAATATGGAAAAATGTTCTATTAAAAATTGACACAAATAACATTTTACAAGGTACTCAGGAAGATTTAATTGATTTATTCCGACCAGAATTTGAAATTTTCAACAAACAGTTCTTATTAAATTATTCTGAAGATTCAGAGGAACGTCAAAAATTAATATCTAAATTTTTATTAGAGAAAATTTCAGATACAAGGTATTGTTGTAATCGATTAAGTTTGTATTGGAAGCAACAAGCAAAAGGATTAATTCTAGTTCTTGACAATCTTGATCAATTAAGTCCTGACTTGCAGGACGTTTGTTTTTTGACAGCTATGGAAATATCAAGGAAGCTAAATTGCCTTGTTATTATTTCAATGAGAGAAGAACGCTACTTTCTTGCTAAAAGCAGAGGAACTTTAGATGCTTATCATACAAATGGATTTCATATAGCTTCACCAATTATCACAAAAGTTTTAATGAAGCGTATTGGTTACATCCTTGAGAAAATAGATAGCTCTATTGATTTAAAAGGTGATTTTGACATTTACAACCTTAAGCAACTGAATACGGTAAAAGATTTTTTAATTATTTGCAGCAAAGGTCTGAGAAATGAAGAATCGGCATTAAGTCAATTCCTAAGGTATTCAACACATGGTGATGTTAGACGTGCATTATACTTTTTCAAGAGTTTTCTTACATCGGGATATACTAATATTAACGAAATGACATCTAAAGGTTCTTGGACTTTTCTGAAACATCAAGTCTTAAAACCGATAATGATTCCAGAAAGATTCTTTTATGATGAAATTGCAAGTCATATCCCCAATATATTCAAGGTAAGAGATGAAAAACAAGGTTCGCATTTTACTGGATTAAGAATTTTATCATATCTTCAAGAAATGAGCCATGACAATCTTCGGGGTGGTCTTGTTGATTGTAGTTATCTTGTTCAAATTTTTGCAGACAAGTTTAATATGAAAAAAGACTGTGAGCTAAATTTGGACTTACTATTACAACGTGGATATATTGAATCTAATAATAGATTAGATTTGTATTCTGAGTCTGTTGATAAAGTTAGAATAACTGCTGCAGGTAAATATCTACTCGATTTTCTTTACATGGATTTTACATATATTGATTTAGTTTGCGTTGACACCCCTGTTTATTCTGAAAAACTTTTTAATGAACTAATCAATTATTCCAGTCAAGAAGTTGATTTGTATTACAACAATTTACTGCATGAAAGAATTATCTTAAGATTAGAAAAAACAGAAAAGTTTATTTCTTATTTGAAAGAATTTGAAATGGACGAACTTAATAATCTGGGGCTAATCAACGATGTAAAAATATTCTCATTAGGAATTGAAAGCCATTTTATAGAAGAAAAGGAAAGAGTTTTAAAAAGCGCAGAAGCAAATACATAATGGTCAATCGCTGTTAGCTCCGCTGCCGCACGATTAGCGCAGTGTATCGTGTGGCTTTGCCTTTGCCGGATATAATAAGACAAAAGTTCTTTGAACGCAACTGATGCAAATAATTTATTACAATTGCTATCTTTGTAACTAATCAATGTGGTTTGATTTGCGGGTACTTGCGTAATTTGCGTTCTGTTTTTCCTTTGCTGCCGGCAGTGAATCAGCACGGCTAATTGCAATCAAGCTACAAGCCGATAATATCGTCGTAGAGATCGGAAAGACGTTTGCGGAGATGTACCACAGCGTAGTGTTTGCGCGACAGCAGGGTATTTACACTGATCCCCGATGCTGCGGAAATCTCTTTTACCGGAATACCGTCCAGTTCGGTCAGTTCGAATATTTCACGCTGTTCGGGCGGAAGTTCGGCCAAAGCCTCTTCCAGTTCCACCCACACCAACGAACGAAGGTATTCCGTTTCGGGAGAGGGAGACGCCTCATCTCCCGACAGTATATCCAGAAAACCTTCCGGCAAATAGGTTTCGCCCTCATCGTCGGTATAATATGGGAGCAACTCCTCCTTTTTCCGGATGCCCGCATTAATAATGGTATTGTGTGCCACCCGGTAGAGCCAGGCCGAGATATGTCCGATGGGAGTAACGGAGTCGTTCACAGTCTTGACGAATTGATACAGCACATCCTGCAGAATATCTTCCGCATCTTTTGCGCTCTTTACCCGCTGCGAAATAAACGATTTCAGCCGCGGTTGATGTTCTGCAATAATATCATCGAGCTCCTCCCGTGTCGGATTATCGGCCACCTTACTTTTCGTTATCGGTTATATCTTCCGCATTCCATCCGAAATGATGGCCATGCCGGAAATAACGGTGCCGAAGAAATTCATCCCGCTCTTCGGGTGACATTTTTGCCCACTTCTCGCGTACAGGGTTTTGGTGAGCTCTTGCGTGAAATCTTCTTAAGTATTCGCCTCCCCAACCACCGAACAGCACACGGGCAAGGCATACAATTCCAATGGCCTGCAGCAATTAATGGCCTTAATACCGAAGATAGGAGGCAGCAGCCAATTCCATAGCAGCATCACCACTACACCGACAGCAGCGGCAAAAACCACCACCAGTACAATCAGTTTTACAACGTGCGATTTCATCATTTTTTTGATTTTTATCGTGAAACAAGCATTCAAACAGGTGTTTAAACCACAAGGTCTGTTTGTTGCAGATTACTTATGTTCTTAGTGCAAAATAATAAAAATGAACACAAGAAAGATAGTCATATATTCTAACATAGCAAGAGACCAATTTAAATATTCACTGGTTTATTGCCGGCTATACGTATGCCAAGCAGGTATTCCAGCAGACGCTTTAATCCGTTGCCATCGGTTTTGCGACGCGCGAGATTCCATAACACGATCTGTTCGCCGGTGGGAATATGCAACTGCGTAAACAGATCGACAATGTCGGAACAATTGCCACACTCTTTGTTTGTAACCATGCATTCAAAACGAGTCATATCCCCTCCTCTCTTTTACGACCGGATCATTTCGATGGCATTAAACCGACATACCTCCATACAGTGACCGCATCCGGTACACAAATCGGGATTTGCTACCACGACCTGTTTGCCATTTTCGCTGTTTCTTAACTCCAGCACACCGTGCCGGCATTTCCGCACGCAACTGCCGCAACGCGAACAGTTGGCCTCCGTTATGCTGACAATGCGTTTTCCAGTCCTCTTTTTCCGGTAGATCTTCGTACCGGCAAACAGCAATAATAGTATTGCCGATAGTATATAAATAATATTCATTTCGTATCTGTTTTCAGAGATTGTTTGTTTCTGATTCTTGCTATTGAAAGACCGGCCTCTACTCAAATAGACAAGCTGCATGAATAAATATTTTTGAAAAGGATGTTTTTTAATATTGTTTTACAATACAATCGTACCTACGGCACTCTATTCTATCCCGGATTTGTTTTTCTATAAACCTATCATCCCGAAGGGACTTCAACTGCCACGGGTATGGCAGCTTTATAGGAGATGATAGCACTTCGGGTGAAAAGTGTTATAGGAACGGCACCTATCGATATATAAAAACAGTTACAACTATTCAGCATAACGAATCATCGGCAGTGTAGAAAAAGTCAGGATAACTTCAATTAGACAATCAACAGTAGAGAACAAACGGGTAAACCGAGACAGAGGGGAAGATTTTGAGGTATACGTTTATCTGTAGAACGTTGAACAGGTCATTAAAAGCAAGCTGTAAAATATAACATAAAGGTGATCAATTGCATTTGCATCTCCCGCAAAGCAGCTAATCATCTCCTTTTTATATTGCTCATACCGAATGTATCACTAATTCTGACATCCGGTTATTCATATTCGTCCGGTCACTCCGTCCAGATGCTGTGCTTGAAGAGTTGATACCATCGTTCCAAAGTCTGTTGGTCGTACAGACCGAGACAGGCAAATACCGCTCTGGCAAAATCAACAGGTACCGTACCATTAGCCGTAATTATATTCCGGTCGCTGACGACCGGTTCATCGATATAGAGCGCTTCTCCGGCATATTGCGGAGCCACCGCCTTGAGATAGACCAAGGCATTGCTGGTATGTTTCACGTGATCCAAATATCCTTTCCGGGCAAGATAAGCCGTTGCCGCACAAATAGCAGCAATCGGTTTTCCTTTAGCAGCCATTGACTCTACCAGTGAGTCCACTTCGGCATTCCCGCCCCGATCCCAGGCATCGCCACACGGCAGAATCAACATTGCGACGTCACCTGCCTGAATTTCCGCCAGCGAGGCATCGGGCATAACAGAAAAACAACCCATTGAGGTAACCGGCCGGCCGTCAGCCGACAGATAGATCAAGTCAAATGCGTCACTCTTTTTAAGTTCCGGTGCCAGGTAGGCTATCTCCCAATCGGAGTAGCCATTAAACAGGAAGATAACTACTTTTTGTTTCATACGAATTTTGATTACATAGTACTAAAAAACTACACCACACACTGTTATTTATTAAAAATCAAATCACAATTCTGTTCGGTACCATCGATCTCAGCTCCAAGACGACGATAGAATTCAATGGCCGGTTTGTTCCATACCGATACCTGCCAACGTAATTTGTAGCACTCCGCCTCTTTGGCCAATGTAATTACACGTTCGATAAGCCGGGTTCCAAGACCTTGTCCCCGGTATTGCGGACGCACATACAAATCGTCCATGTACAACGACTTACCAACCCAGGTGTAATATCCAAAAAAGTAGGTAACATACCCTACAATTTCATTCGCTGCATTCTCCGCTACAAAACAGTGGAAGAGATCCTTCTCGCGCAACATTTTCTCCTCCGAATTGATCATTCGCTCCGGCACTTTTTCAAATTTTGCGAACTCCTGAAACAGGGCTACCAGTTGCGAAAAATCGCGTTTTTCAACCTCTCTGACGTTAATATACATGGGTCTATGTCGTTTTATGTGATTATAGGCAAATTACCTAACAGGCGTTTGAACTTTCTCCCGCCGCATTTCTTGCCGGAAAATGTGCAGCAAATATGTTCGGTTTCAATAAATGATACACTAAATCTTCTGTTTAGATAAAACGGAGGCCATCCCTTCCGATTATTACAAATGTAGCTATTTAATCGGAAATGATATTCTCTATAAATTATGCATTCCCACATATAAAGGGGAGAGAAAATATACTGTAGTACAACATCCTATCTCTTATCAGGAATGGCTTTTGCTGGTATAACGCCGGTATACGACAAACAGCATCAAACATCCGGCCAGAGCAAACGGCACACCAACCAGAGCAGGATAACGATAACCCAACCCGGCATGTAACGAAAAGCCACCGCAATAAGCACCGATGGCATTACCCAGATTGAAGGCTATTTGCAGACTGGCGGCACCCAACATTTCGCCGCCTTTCGAGTAACGGATAACGAGAATCTGCTGCGGACTCGATAGTGCAAAAAGTCCGGTAGTACAAAGCATCATCAGCAAAACCGACAGCCACGAGATCGGCGAAAGAAAAAAGATAAGCAGTAAAACAGCGGCTATGGCGGCCTGTGTAAGCGATGCCACCTTAGCCGGATGATAGCGGTCGGATAAAACGCCTCCGGTAAGATTACCGATCACCATACCCAATCCGGCCAGAACCATCAGAAAGGTAATCACCTGCGGATCGAAACCCGACACATCGCGTAAGAGCGGATTGATATAGCTATACCAGGCAAACACGCCCCCATTACCAAGCAACGTTGCGCCAATCAGCAGCCAGGGCGCGGGCGACTTTAGAAAGCGGAATTGTCCCCGAAAGCCGCTATCGGGAAGTCCGGGCACGTGGGGCACCCATCGGGCAATAAACAGCAAAGTGATAAGGCTCCAGCATCCGATGAGCACAAAAGTAAGCCGCCACGACAAAACCACACTCAATGCCGTGCAGAGTGGAACACCGAACAGATTGGCCAACGTCATACCCGACACCATCAACGCAATGGCACGTGAGCCTTTCCCGGGCTCGGCCAGCCTGTCGGCTACAATAGAACCGACACCGAAATACGCGCCATGCGGAATACCCGAAATAAAGCGGGCCAGCAACAGAAAGTAATAGGAAGGAGCCACCGCTGCAGAAAGATTCCCAAGCAGAATAAGTGCAACCAACACCAGCAGGATATGTTTCAATTTGAACTTGCGAGCCAGCGTCAACATGGGTGCACCGGCACAAACGCCTAAAGCATAGGCTGAAATCAGATGTCCGGCCACGTCGATAGAGATATGCAGATCGCGGGCAACCTCGGGCAGAATACCCATCATGGCAAATTCGGCCATTCCCAGGCATAACGTACCAAAAGCCAACGCCGCAAAACTTTTCTTCATACAACAATCTTTGTTTCTTCTGACATTCTGATTCTACTTCCTGCTTTTTCGCGATAGCTGACTTACAAACAGTCCGGCAATTACCACCAGCATCCCGATAATTTGTTGCGCCGGTAACACTTCGTGAAGAATCAACGCCGAAAAAACAGCTGTGAGCACCGGAAGAAGATTGCAAAAAACATTGCTACGGGCCACCCCGATACGCCTTACCGCTTCGGCAAAGAGCACGAATGCGATGGATGAGGCAAACACCGCCAGCAGAAACATACAAACGATAGAATCGGTACGCCACACTATTGCGTGCAAATGAGGTGCTTCGATGCCAAGAAATAGTGGTAAAAAGTAGATAACAGCGATAATATTCTGACTGGTAATAAGGGTTATGCCGTTGTAGTGAGCCGCCAGTTTTTTCAGTACCGTGGCATAGGCAATAGCCGAAAACACGGCCAATGCAATCAACAGAACACCCACCCCATCGGTTGCCGTCGCCTGATTGCTACCAACAGTAACAATGGAGACAATACCCGCAAACGAAACCAGAATACCCGCAATATTGGCCACATTCACCTTTTCCTTTAGCAAGAAGTAGGCCGAAAAAGGGGCAAAAAGTGGAATAGTAGCTATCATTACCGACGCAATGGTCGGGCTAATCCGCTTCAATCCGTATGTTTCACCGATAAAATAGAGGAACGGCTCGAAAAAAGCCAGTAGCAAAAACCATTTGATATCTTCACGGCGCGGCATTTGCAGCTGCCGGGTAAATTTCCCCAACAGGAACATAATGACAGTCGATACCAGAAGACGCGATTCGAGCAGTGTAATGACGGTAAAGGAGCGCAGGGCAATGTTGGTCCAGACATACGAAAACGACCAGAAAACCATTGAAAGGATAATGGCCGCATATATCGCCAACTTACTCCACTCGCGGGGTGTTACCGCCTTATCCGACATGCGTGAGTTGATCGATCCATTGATGAATATCAGCCCAGCGGTCGTGTGTAATTTTCGGTCCGATCTCTTCGACCACCCGGGCAGCGAGGTAAGAACCGATACGACCACTCATTTCGAGAGGCAGATCGTTGGCAAAACCATAGAGAAAGCCGGCAGCATAAATATCGCCTGCGCCGGTAGTATCGACACAATTGGCTTCAAATCCGCCCACACGAATCACATCGTCTCCGTGTTTGATAAGCGAACCCTCTTTCCCGATTTTTACTATCGCGACCGAACACATGTCACCCAGCTCTTGCAATGCTTCACTGGGTTCTTTGCCGGTGAGAGCCTTAGCCTCCTCTTCATTGGCAAACACAATGTCCACCTTACCGGGAATAATCTCTTTCAGGAAATCGAGGCTGGCTTCCACCACATTGTAGCTGGCTAAGTCGAGCGATACGGTGAGGCCGGCGGCCTTGGCCATATTAATTGCGGTACGAATCAGATCGTAATTTTGCACCAGATACCCTTCGATATGGAAAATGCGGTATCCGTCAAACAGGGCAGGTGTAATATCTGTGGCATCCATCTCGGCGCTGGCACCCAGAAAAGTACCCATGGTGCGTTCACCATCTTTGGAAATCAGCACCATGCAGCGCCCCGATTCGTTTTCGGAAGAGAACAACAACGGATCGATGCCGTTGGCACGGGCATCGGCCTGATAGAACTCGCCTACCCGATCGGAACCTATCTTACCCACGAATCCGGCAGGCACACCGAGACGAGCCACCGCGTTGAGCGTGTTGGATGCCGATCCGCCGGCCACCATATTTTTGTTATACTCTTCGGTCTGACCACTGATACGGTTCATCATGTCACGATCAATCAGTTGCATGCTCCCCTTCGGGAGTTCCAACCGATGAAGCAGTTCGTCCGATTCGAGTACCGTAAGTATATCCACCAGAGCATTACCCATGCCCAATATTTTGTTATCCATTATGTTATCTTAAATTGTTACTACGCGCAAAAACGGCACAAAGGTAACAAAATTCGGTGGAATTGCGGAATCGGAGGTTAAGATAAAAACGGACGGATAAAAGGAATCAAGGTTTCCGATCCAACGATTGCCGATACAATTTACGGGCATGTCGAATTCGGGGCGTTGCTAGCCATCTACCATCAGCCTTGATTTTTAATGCGTTTTTGTACAAGGGCGTAGATCTCCTGCAAACCGAGAATCATTTGTCTGAGTTCGTCATCGGTCGGCGTTTTATAGCCGAACCCGTCTATCGAGCAGATCGACTCGAAGCGGTTTATCAGGCGACAGGTATCCTGCATTTTGTCTGTTAGCTCGGGTTCCACCTCCTTCGCTTGCTTGTAGAGCGCGACCGGCATGTGGTGATCCGCCATTTCATCGTAATGCGACAACAGTGCCACGAAGAGTTTTTCGCAGCACATCACGGTAATGCTGTAGAGCAGATCGTTGTTGAAGCGGCTTTTACGCTCCAGCGTTTTCGAGAGTGTAACAAGGTATTTCTCTCCTTCCTGAAAAAGGGAGAGCGTATTGTCTTTCAGTTTGAACATAGACGGGAGTATTTCTGTTTACAAATCGATGAATAGACCGTCAGAAAACCATACCAGCCTCGACGGATAAAAAATATTACACCTATTAGCAATACCTAACGTATAGCACAAATTATGCCACAGTTATTACCAATTTAGAAATCAGAATTTTAAATAAAAAATAGAGGAGATAAAACTTATTGCAGCACCGACAAAAATGTAGGCAAGCTACCTCTTCCTTTACAAAGATGTAGCCTGCCTCATCGTATTACCCGATTATATCTTTTAATATTGGATTGTCCGGATCATTTTTATAGCGGTCGATAAATTCGGAAGGCCTCATACCAAAGAAATCGTGAAAACTGTTTGTGAAATAGGAATGACTCGAGAATCCTACTTTATAGGCCACCTCCGAAATGTTCACTTCGTTATTGAGCAAGAGGAAAGCGGCCTGCTTCAATCGGGTGGAACGAATTATTTCACTGGGCGACGTATTAATCAGCTCCTTCAGCTTTCTGTTCAGGTGTACGCGACTCAAACCCACCTCTTCGCTCAGTTTTTCAACACTAAAATCAGAATCTTCAATATTTCGTTTAATAACCTCAATCGTTTTTTCCAACAATCGTTTATCGCCCGAATTGATTTTGAGGTGTTCGTAATCGTAACCGATAGGCTGGCTATATTTCTTTCTTATATTTTGGCGTGTCCCTATCACCTGTGCAATATTTCGTTTCAAAATATCAATATTGAACGGTTTTGTCAGGTAAATATCGGCTCCGCTATCCAATCCTTCGATAATATTTTCATCTTTAGTTTTGGACGAAAGGAGAATGATAGGTATATGGTTAGTATTGCTGTTGTTTTTTATTTTACGACATAATTCATTTCCATCCATTTCCGGCATCACAATATCGCTGACTACCACATCGGGCAAAATACTGGTAATGGCACTCCACGCTGCTTTACTGCTGTCGAACCCCTCCACATTGTATTGCTCAGCAAGTTCGAGTCGCAAATATGTCAGAAGATCTTCGTCATCATCCACCACAACTACTGTGGGTTTGCTCTTCATTTTTTTCTGCGTCTCTTTCTCAGCATTTTCCAGAATGGTCAGATTCTCTTCATTGTACGACATCTTTGCCGGTTGTTGATACAAATCATCTTGTCGGCTTTCAAGCTCTTCCGTAGTCAGATGTTCGGAATAAAGCGGAATACGGATGGTGAAAGAGCATCCCACCTCTTCGTTTTGAGCCTCAATAGTGCCATGATGCAGATCAACCAACTGCTTTGTCAAATGTAGTCCGATGCCGGAACCCAATGTCTCATTTTGATTATGAGCCTGAAAGAATCGATCGTAAATTTTATTGATAACATCAGGTTTAATGCCAGGCCCCGAATCCTGAATCCGAATCTCAAAATAATTTTTCAACGCGCCCGAAGTATCAGGATCTTCACCCGTATTCAACTGTACCGTAATCTTTCCTCCTTCAGGCGTAAACTTAAAAGCATTGGAAAGTACATTAAAAATGATCTTATCGAAATTACTTTGATCGACCCAGGCTTTGAGATAGTCAATATCGTTTATCAATTCAAAATCGATTTTTTTGTTTTTGGCAAGATACTCGAAGGATCTCATAATATCTTTGAGAAAAAAGACAATATCAGTTTCCTGAAAATGCATATGCATCTGATTGTTATCAATTTTCCGCATATCCATCAATTGATTGATAAGCCGCAAAATACGGGCACTGTTACGATACATCAAATTGTACAACTCTCTTTTCTGACTATCTTTTTCATTCATTCTCAACTTTTCGAGCGGAGACATAATCAACGTAATCGGTGTTCTAATTTCATGCGATATATTGGTAAAGAATCGAAGTTTCGCCTCTTTTATCTGTTCGGTATGCTCGCGTTCCAACTCAAGGTGACGATCTTTGATCTTTTTTTGTAGCCTATTATAAACGCGATACCCAATAGCAGCTAAAATAATAAAGTAAACAATATAGGCCCATACAGATTGCCACCAAGGAGGCAGAATCACTATTGTCAGTTCGGTTTCGCTATACGATCCATTTTGATCGGCATTGTTCGCCTGCACCTTGAAGGTATAGGTGCCATGAGGCAAGTTAGTATATGTTACCAAGCGATTTTCGGCTCCGGTCTCTTTCCACTCTTTATCAAAGCCCTCCATCTTATATTTATATGTAATACTCTGAGGATGTGTAAATTCAAGACAAATAAATTCGATAGAAAACACATTGTTACTTTGATGTATCTTCACCTCCTTAGCATAAGGAAGCGCCTTATCGAAAAGAGCCATTTTACCCGTCTCCAACCCAACATTTACCGGCTTATTGAATACATAGAAATTTGAAATATACACATCGGGAACTTTTCGTGAATGCGATACTTCCTTCGGATAAAACGCGGTAACACCATTGATACCTCCAAAATACAACTTCCCATCGTTGGCTTTAAACCCGGATCCATGCCAAAACTCATTACTCTGCAAACCATCATACGAGTAATATTTCACAAAATTTTTGGCCGTCAGCGAAAATTTCACCAGCCCGTGGTTAGTCGAGATCCAGAGATTCTTGTTATTATCCTCTTCAATGGCTTTGATAAAATTATTCGGCAAGCCATTGTCCATCGTGTACGACTGTACGCGTCCGCTTGTTCTGTTAAACGAGAGTAAGCCACTATTTGATCCGATCCAGAGTAGCCCGTTCGAATCCTCACACAAAGCATATATTTTGATATTGAATGGCAAGCCGTTTACATTGTTATAGTAGTGAATTTTCCCGGCTTCATCGATAGAATTCAGTCCTTTTAAGGTACCGACCCATAAAGTACCTGCCCTGTCTACAATCATTGTATTGATCCAATTATTACTCAGTTGAGTTGACAAACTGGCTCCCGGGTTGTTTTTTGTCAATCTGATTTCACCCGTCATCCCATCTATTCGGGCAACGCCTCCGTCATAGGTTCCGACCCAGACATTACCACTTGCATCTCCCTTGATTGTCATAATTTTATTGCTCCCTATCTGTGCCTGTTTGGGATATTGACGGATTGATATTCCATTGCACATAAACAACCCCTCTGTCATTGATCCTACCCAAATAATACCTTTTCCATCCTGATAAAGAGAGGATACCGAATTGGGACACGCGGAGTTCCCTTTGTGAAAATTTACAATTTTAGTTTGTCCTTTTTGCTTATAAAACAGTCCGTCGCCATCGGATCCGACCCACATACCACCCGCTTTGTCAATCAGGATAGAGAGTATACAATTACTGTTTTGGGTTATGCCCTGAGAACTGAATCCGTAATACTCAAATTTGTTCACATAATTGGGAATAAAATAGATTCCCCGTTGGTAAAGCCCTGCCCATAAATTACCTTGCTTGTCTTCCATCAGCGTATTCACATGCCATGTACCACTCGAACGGACATTACTTTCGCGCGGAAGCGGCATAAACTGTTCGGTTCTGGCATCAAAAAGCAACAACCCACGATCGTTGGAACCGATCCAGATTCTGCCTTTCGAATCGCACAGCATCGATTTGACCGCAATCGTCCGGGCTTCGGGTGCTTTGGCATTTCGCAGGCTACCGGTTGCCTTATCATAAATAAACAACCCCTGATTAACACTCCCGATCAACACTTTCCCAGTTGCTTTGTCTTCTACCAGAGAAGAGATATATTTCCCATTAAACCATTGCTTTACAGATACAAATTTGCCATTTTTGAACTGATACAAACAACAACCATCCGTTTCAGTTCCAATCCAAAGGTTGTTTTGAGAATCCAAAAGAGCAGAACGAATAAAAGCATTCGGGTTATTCAGAGTATCCATGTCCATGCTTATTTTCAAGGTTCGCTTGTTGACAAGAAAAAAGGAATGCCCTGAGGTACAAACCACGATATTGTTCTTATCGTAGTTCAGAATGGCCGTGATGTGGGGTCTTAATATTGTGTGCTTTGAATCGTAGAGAAGGTAATCGAGGAAACGGTTGGAAGTACGGTCGTAACGTTGTAAACCACTTACCGTTCCGATCCAGAAATTATTGCAATCGTCTTCAAAAATCGTTTGCACGTAATTGCTACGAATAGATCTCGAATCGTTCGGATTATGCAGAAGAGTTGCAAAACGCATTCCGTCGAAAAAACTCAGTCCATCTTCCGTAGCGATCCAAACAAATCCTTTTTTATCCTGATAGATTTGTGTTATCTGACTATTTGAAAGGCCAGAGTTTGAGGAATTGTACAAACGGGATAACTGCGCTGAGACTTGGTTTGCCGGCAAAAACAACAAGACACAAACAAAGATCAGCAATAAAATGACTAATCGGTTTTTCATGATTAAGAAGGTGGTTGAAATATATGTAAAAATACACAAATTTTATCACATTCAAAATCGTAAAAAATCAGCTTATAGAATAAGCTAATATGCCGGCTTAATTATGACTGAGCATATCCAGTTTAATTTTCTTTAAATCATCGAGTCTGTTTATCGGACTTTCAACGTCCTCGGGAATAGGTTGCTTCGAGAATTCCTGAAAATAGAGTAAACAGGCATCTTTCCACCAGACGGCATCGTGTTTCTGAATAGCCAGCTTGGCTTTAACAGCTTCAAAACGTTCGGAATCGATATACGATTGTAAACTATTCCAGGTAGTTTCAAAACTTCTTACCTGTTTTACCCCTTTGTCGTAATACAGGCACAATTCGTTCCACAATGTTTTTCCATCTTTCATTTTATAATTCCATGGCACATGATGAAACCATAAAATATACTGTTCGGGGCAGGTTGCGATGTCATTAAACTCCTCACGCAAAGGAGAACAATATTGCTCTACAGCTTTTGAACCGGTCATGGAACGATCGAAGCCCAATCCTGTTGAGTCTGCTTTGTGATAATATTTAGGCATCCAGTCGGCACGTGCACCTGGAATATCGCACCAGGGTTCAGGTCCGTAATGGTGGTCCCACGCAAACAAATGATGCAACCCAAGTGGCATCATAT
>CAZFTY010000003.1:0-18463 GCA_964521835.1 uncultured Microbacter sp. | reverse complement strand
CTAAAATCGAACTCGTCTTGACTTTTCTAAAGCAAAATAATTTCGCTCCTATGGAGCTCTAAAAAATATTGCTTAACGATTTTCTACCATAATATCGCTTCTCTGAAGCTCATACAGCTCCGTCAGGAGCGATATTATGGTAACAAGTTGCATTTTTTATGAATCAAAAGCACGCGGTGGAATTTTGAATCGAAGATCAGCGAAGCTAAATCTGAAATCTTGAAATCAAACCGACATGAGCATGAAATCCTGGAACTTGAAATTTTGGAACTAATATCGGAATACTGATGAAATCTTCTATATTGAAATGGATACGCATTGTCCGCCCCGGAACACTGGGCGCGGGGGCTGCGCCTGTATTCGTAGGTCTGATAGTGGCCGCCGAAGAACGCACGTTCGACTGGACCATTGCATTGGTTACCCTGCTGGCAGCCCTTTCGATCCAGATAGCCAGCAACCTGATAAACGATTACTACGATTTTCACAAAGGACTCGATAAAGCGGGACGCCTCGGGCCAAAACGCGCCATTGCCGAAGGCGAGGTTACGCCGCAAACAATGAAGAAAGCGATTATCATCGATGTAACGATCGCCGTACTTTGCGGCATCTACCTTACGCTGGTAGGCGGGCTTCCCATTCTGATGATCGGCTGCGTGTCACTGCTCTGCGCGTGGCTCTACACGGCAACCCCCTACTCGCTCAGCTATCTGGGTATTGCCGACCTTTTTGTACTGGCTTTCTTCGGGCCTATCGCCACCGTCGGAACCACCTATCTGCAACTCGAACAGTTCTCTGAAAAGGCATTCTGGTTCGGAATGGTCAACGGCCTCATCTCTATGGGCATTCTCACCATCAACAACATTCGCGACATCGACTCCGACAAGAAAGCGGGTAAACGCAGCGTTGTGGTTCGTTTCGGCAAAAAATTCGGCGAATGGGAATATCTTTCACTCTTCCTGCTGATTATTCCCTGCCTGTTTATGGCCGGCTCATCCGGACTTTGCTACGCGGTAGTAGCTCTGGGCATCGGACTGTTTATCAGATTGCGACACACCAAAGGGAAAGCCTACAATCAGTTATTAATCCGTACCGGACAGGCGAATCTCCTCTTCGCATTTTTGCTCTGGATCGAATATCTGATCGCATAACGCCGTTTCTGATTATCTTGCATAATAAGCTGTCTGTTTGACCGTTTTAAATACTAAATAAAAGTTCGGAAATGAGACACGGATTTATCCTATTGCTGATTACGCTTGCAAGCAGCCTCGTATGGACAACACAACAATACCATATACGGCAACATTGATTGTGAGTGTCGGCATTATTGCTTACACGTTCGTCTATAGCAACAATCATCCAATAACCTTAGCATCAGAATCTCAAGCATGAAAACACTTACACTCCACCGCCGGCATATAAAGGGATACAGTGAAAACAGGATTGCAATTTATGTAAATGGCAAAAAAGTTGCCCGCCTGAAAGACAACGAAACACAAGTTGTAACCATTCAGGAAGAGATTGTTGAGATTCAGGCCAAATCGCTTAATTGGTTTGGAAGTGAAAAGATTAAAATCGATCTGAAAGAATATAACAAAATCGACATCATACCCACTACGAACACTTACAATCACTATGTCATCATCTTATCTCCGGCCATAATAGGATTATCAACACTATGTTATAAATTTTATCAGTTACCTGCTTATTTGATTTCACTTTTAGTTATCGGCATCTATGCGCATGCTATCTATTTTCGTAGGAATACATGGTTTAAGATAGATCCTCAATAAGCTTATGCAAAAACAACTGGCAATAACACTTGGCATTATAATAAACATTCTCTTGTTTATTGGATGTTCGGATGCTAACATTTCATCCGATCCCAACTACAAACTGAACTTTTCGCGCGACACGATCGCATTCGATACGGTATTCAGCACCATCGGATCGGCTACCCGTCAGCTTATCATCTACAACCCCAATCCCCGTCCACTCTCTATCGGCTCTATCTCTCTGTCCAACGGAACATCAAGCGGATTCAGCATTATTGTCGACGGCAGAATCCCTACGAACAATCAACTTTCAGATGTAGAGATCCGCGCGCACGACAGCCTCTTTGTCTTTGTCAACGTAACGGTTAACCCGACATTGCAGGACAATCCGCTACTCATAACCGACTCCGTCGTTTTCATGACAAACGGAAACAGGCAAAGCGTAAAGCTCACCGCCTACGGTCAGGACGCCGTCATATTCAGAGGCAAAACGATACACAACGATACCCTGCTTTCGGCCTCAAAGCCCTATCTTATTTACGACTATCTGGCCGTCGCCCCCGGCAAAACGCTATCGATAGCACCGGGAGCCACACTCTGTTTCCACAAAAATGCCGCGTTACAAATCTACGGAAACCTGAAAGCGGAAGGTACAAATGAGGCAAGAATCACCTTCCGGGGTGATCGATCGGACAAACTGTTAGACAACGTGCCCTACAGCTATCTCTCGGGGCAATGGAAAGGAATTCAGCTGCTGGGTTCCACAAGTACCCTTTCGCTCGACCACGCCACAATCATGAGCGGAAAAACCGGGATATGGATACCCAACGGAACGCTGAACGACATGCCCCGCATTACGATAAACAACAGCAAAATACAGAATTTCGACTCGTGCGGAGTGGTTGCCTGCAACGCGACACTATCGTTACTAAACAGCGAAGTCTCCAACTGCCGGACAAATTGCCTCTCCCTGACCGGAGGCAGTTATACGCTCACACATAGCACCATTGCGAACTACTACAACGATCTTTATGTTGGAAAACAGCGTGATGGCTCCCCTGCCCTTCGTCTGTCTAACGAACAGAGTGGCGATCTAAAACCGGCTCCGGTTCAGTTTCAGTGCACCAACAGTATCATCACCGGCTCCATGCCGAATGAAATCGAGATCACAGACACAACCCGGAACATCTCCCTCAAATACAGGTTCGATCACTGCTACCTGACGGTAAAACCGTTTACCTCCACTTATCTCAAAAATATACAATGGGGCAACAATAAAGATCAGCTGTTTATCAAGACTTCGATCTCCGGCAAAGAGTATTGCGATTTTCGTCCCACTCAAAACGCCCCGACACGCAAACAGGCAGACATTTTAGTAAGTCAGCAGCCCCTCTTCAGTTTCGATATGAATGGAATTTCCCGACTACGGGATGGAGTTCCCGACCTGGGAGCATACGAATGGCCGGGAGAATAAATGCGGTTATTTCCGTCCGAAATCGGCGGGAATCTCACCCCACTCGGAGGTAGGCCATTTCATCAATTTGGTAGTGTAACTGTTATCCTTCAGCCAGTTTTCCGCCCGTGCTATCAGGCGAAACAGCTCTTCGTTTTTAGCGCAGCGTTCTAATTTGGTGCGACAGATCTTCGCCTTTACCCAGGCCAACGCGTTCACACTGTCGGAATAGATCGGCACGTTGCTGTTTTGAGCTTTGAGTAGTGCCAATCCGTGTACAATGGCCAAAAATTCACCGATATTGTTGGTTCCCATTTCAAATGGCCCCTGCCGGAAAATCTCGCGTCCGGTTGCGGTTTCTACCCCGCGATACTCCAGCTTACCGGGATTGCCGCTACAGGCAGCATCCACCGCAAGGCTGGGCACAACAGGTTTCGCGCCGTTGGCGCCTACGGCAACGGCAGCCTGCTTTTGCGCAGGATTCACCGCTTTCCAGTAATTGGTTTTGAAAGCCGCATTAGCCGCCGCCTCGGTCGGATACCCCTTATACTGGGCTCCCTCAAAGCCATGCACCTGCTCTTTGCAGCTCTCCCAACTATTGAACACCCCGGTTTTACGGCCTTTCCAGACCACGTAGTAGTTATTTTTAGCCATGTATTGCACCTCAAAATTTCGGGTAGTAAAGTTATCAAAAAAACGTCTGGCAGAAAAACGCCTCCAATTTTGACTCCAACTCCTTTCGTTTTAAGAAATTCTTCCGTTCTTTGCACCTTATTTTCCAAACTCATTAGTCCCGACCGATCCGGATGAAGACAACGAACAAAGCCATTATTTACGCGGGAGTATCCGTACTGAGCTGGTCGACGGTAGCCACCGCCTTTAAGCTGGCACTACGCCAACAAACATACTTCGAAATGCTTCTGATAGCCAGCTGTACGGCATTCGTCATTCTGGCGGCGGCAATGACCCTGCAGGGAAAATGGAGACAACTAACGCGCTTTTCGGGCAAACAATGGGGCGCATATGCCCTCATCGGGTTGTTAAACCCGGTACTCTATTACCTTGTACTCTTTAAGGAATATGCGCTGCTACCGGCACAAATCGCGCAACCCATCAACTACTGCTGGCCCATTTTCCTCCTTATTCTCATGACCCTGTTCGGACATCAATCTATTCGCCGCAAAAAATATATCGGCATGGCACTCTCACTGGGAGGGGTCATCCTTATTTCGGTCGGTTCGGGGCAGGTGCAACAATCATCCATTCCTGTCACAGGATTACTTCTCGCCCTGTTGAGCGCATTACTGTGGGCCACATTCTGGGTGATAAACAAAATAAACGAACAGACCGACAGCACAGTAAACCTCTTCGTTATCTTTCTGTTCGGATCAGCCTACCTGCTCTTTTCTGCGCTCTTTATTCCGGTGCATCTATCATTCGGGAGCAGCATGTATGCCAGCATTTATATCGGTGCCTTCGAAATGGCCATTCCGTTCATATTCTTCAGCATGGCGCTCAAGAGCACCAACAATCCGGCATTTATCAATCAATTGTGCTATCTTTCACCCTTTATCTCGCTTCTGCTTATCCACTTTGTGCTGAAAGAGCACATCTACACCACCACATTTTGCGGATTGATACTGATTATTGTTGGCATTATTTTCAACGAATATTTCGTCTCCAATGCAAAAGCGAAATAAAAGAGGCTGTCTCAAAATGAAACAGCCTCTGTAACTATTGACGCGACCTCTTCAACGTGATATGAGGTCGTTACCGAAAATATCTGACTAAAAAATCAGGGTTTGATCGGATCGCCCATTCCTGAATTTTCTTTATCGCTACCATCGAGTTTAAAGACCATAAACTTAGCGTTTTCTTTGGTATAAGGAGCCCACTTGCCACCATTCTTACCGTTCGGATCACCATATTTGGCAAAGTTCGACCAGGCAGTCAGCATTACTTCCGAAAGATTCCAGTCGCCTGCAGTCCAGGGTCTCCAGCAATGTTTGAGCGATTTGAATACAAACCACAAATCGGAAGAGTGGAATGCCCCCTTGAGTACATCGCCTCTGCCATCGGTCGGAAGTGGACGGGCAAACTGATATGCAAACGCTTTACCTCCCACTTGCTCGCGGTTCAGACAGAAATCTGCGATACCCGGAGACATGTTGCCCATATCGTTTAGTGTGGAACCTATCATATAGGGAATCTGCGCCAGCTTATTGTCAACAGCGGCAGCATCGAAGCTCTGGAGAGATACATAACCGTCAACGATAGGCATAGCGGTCATGCGGGTACGTTTTCCGGTAACTGCGCCGTACAGACTACCTACCGTGTAAATGGTTTCGGTAGAAGCGGCACGCATTTTTTCAAGGGATGTCAACCCTGCCCAATCCATAATCTCTTTGGTTTGAAGCTCTGATTGCTCAAGCGTCATAGGAGGACCAAAGCCGCCCATACCACCGGGTGCTGCCGGACGGGTGCTGGGAGCACCTGCAGGAGAAGCCGGAGGTGTTGTTGTGATACCGCCGCCGCTCATGATGATCGCTTTTTTGAACAGTCCCCGTGCAAGCGGAGATTCGCAAAGCGTTTTTACGCTACCGGCACCGGCACTCTGACCGAATATGGTAACGTTGTCGGGATCGCCACCGAATTGTGCAATATTTTTCTTGATCCATTTGAGCGATTCGATCTGGTCAAGGATACCATAGTTTCCTGAAACATGATTCGGGCTCTCCTTTGACAGTTCGGGATGTGTCAGAAATCCGAAAACACCGAGACGATAGTTGATCGAAACCAGTACCACGTCTTTGTTGGCCCACTCTTGTCCGTCAAATTCGGGTTCCGAACCCCATCCTTCCCGGTAACCGCCACCGTGAATCCACAATGCCACAGGAAGTTTTTGTCCGACTTTACCCGAAGCTTTTGTCCATACATTTAAGTAGAGACAGTCTTCGCTGTAAGGAGATTCGTCGCCATAACCCCACTCGGTAGTATAACCGCCGGGATAGTGAACCGACTGATAGCCGGGATGTCCGAATTTATCGGCAAGTTTAATGCCCTGCCATGGAATAACCGGCTGAGGAGCCTTCCACCGGAGATTTTTAATAGGAGGCGCCGCATACGGAATTCCCCGGAAAACAGTCACTCCTTCAATTTCGGCCTTTACGCCCTGCACCTGTCCCCCCTCTATGGTCAGAACAGGATTTGCCGCTTTGCTACCACAAAATGTCATAGCAAAGGCAAACAATAAATAAAATAGCTTTTTCATGCGTTTTGTTTGAAAGGTTAATAAGATATGCAAATGTAAGTAAACAAAATCAGAAATCGGGAAATCCATTCCTGATTTTCTAATTTTTCCCAATATTTTAAAATATCACACCCAAACAAAGCTAAAATTTGAAAAAAGCCGAAAGCATCCGGTATAAAACAGCGATCGTGTTCAAATTATACCCTATCATGTATAAAAAAACCACCTCAATCGAAATTCATCCGATTGAGGTGGGTCGTAGGATTTTCAACAACAGAATGCAATATTTAGGTATTCAAATTTAGGGAAAACAATTCTTTCGTAGAATACAAATTGAGTTAAGCTCTTGATTTGTTATTTAATTTATGCTGGATTTGTTGATTTGTTGTTGATTTAGATATTCAATATTTGTTTTTGAGGAATATATTGTCTGATAAGTTTGTTGGAACTTTCAATTAGACCTCTTTTTCAAGCATCATATGGGTGAGTAAAGAAGACGTGGACTTAGTAACTTTGACTAGACAAGAAGTTACTAAGTCCTCCTTTCTTCACCCACATCCGCAGGGAGGTTTTGTTCCCTTGCGCGAGATGTTTTTCAACTCGCAGCCGCTGCATCCGTCACAGGGAGAGCTTTTATGGCCCAACCGTTTGACAATAGCCCGGATAGCCACTACGGCAACGACGAGTAATACGATATAGACGATTATTTCCTGTAGCATAACACATTAATTTTTACACGAGCCGCCACACCCGCAAGATTGGTTACTCTTTGCCTTTTCAAAACACTCTTTGCCTTCCATAAAAGAGAAAACGGCCAATCCCAACGCCCCGATGGCATCCACAAAAGGCCAGTGTGTCAACGCGTATATGCCACTACTTGCCAGCAACACCAGCGACATATAGACGCAGGTACGCGAACAGGCGGCATCGGCCAGAATCGCGTCCGAATGGAGCCCTTTGCCCACATAGGTTTTGCCCCGGATCAACGCCCACATAAAGGCGATGGATATCAACGAAATGACGATTCCCCAGAACGTCGTTTCGGGTTTGTGCCCCTCTACAAATGCCGCCACTGCGCTTACAATCAACCCGAGCGTAAACAGATAAAACGAGACACCCGTGATACGAAGCGCCGTACATTCAAACCCGTCGCGGTTACTATCGGGATGGCGGCGTACGCGAATCACCATGTGGGCAATACCCAAACCCGAAATTACTTCGATCAGGCTGTCGATACCAAACCCGAACAGCGAGAGGCTTTCGTCTTCGGCACCGAAATAGAGGGCAAAAACGGCTTCCAACACATTGTAGACAATGGTGAAGAGCGCCAGTCCGAAAGCGTATTTGTATAGTCTCTTTTCGTCCATATTCATTGTAAATTATCCGAACAGACTGCCTATCTGATAGGTGAGGAATGCGAGCAACCAGGCAAGCACCGTGGTGTAGACAATGGTAAATGCCGCCCACTTCCATCCGGCCTCCTTCTTAATAGCCGCCACGGCAGCCACGCACGGGAAATAGATAAGGATAAACAACATGAAACCGAATGCGACCAACGGAGTAAATACCTTTTGTCCGATTTCAGGGCCGGATGTATGACGCTGATCGATCAGCTTATCTTTGAGCGTGCCCGATTCGTCGTCGGCCTGATAGAGCACTCCCATGGAGCTGACGACAACCTCTTTGGCTGCCAGTCCGGTAAGCAGACTTACGCCCATCTTCCAGTCGTAACCCAGCGGAGCGATTACCGGTTCGATGGCATGACCCAGCTGTCCGATATACGATTTTTCCTGTTTCTCCGACTGCTGTTCCAGCTTGATTTTATTCAGCCCCTCCTCTTTCTGCGCAGCTGTCAAACCGCCATTTGCAGCAATAGTCTGACGTTGGGCATCGTAGTTGGTACTGTAGTGCACGTCGCGCGGAAAGTATCCCAACGCCCAGATAATAATGGAGGCCAGCAAAATAACGTTCGACATCTTTTTCAGGTACTGACGGGCTTTGAACCACATGTGTATGGAGGTGTTCTTTATCGTTGGCGTACGGTAAGGAGGCAGTTCCATCACAAAAGGCACCTCCTGCTTGTTGAACAGGAATCGTTTGAGCACCAATGCCATCAGTATGGCCAATACAATGCCGATGATATAGATCGAAAACAGAATCAATGCCTTGTTGCCCGGGAAAAAGGCGGAGATAAGCAACAGATAGACCGGCAGGCGGGCGCTGCACGACATAAACGGAATAATCAGCATCGTGAGGATGCGGTCTTTTTTGTTGTCGAGCGTGCGGGTGGCCATAATAGCCGGCACGTTGCAGCCGAATCCCATCAACAAAGGAATAAAGGATTTGCCGTGAAGCCCGATTTTATGCATCAGCTTATCCATAATAAACGAAGCCCGCGCCATATAACCCGTATCTTCCATCATCGAGATAAAGAAGAAGAGAATCAGAATATTCGGCAGAAAGACGATAACGCTACCCACTCCACCGATAATACCGTTGACTATCAGGTCGCGCAGCGGGCCTTCGGTCATCGCGTTTTGTGTTGTGTCGCTCAACCACGACACCCCCGCTTCTATCCACTCCATGGGATACCCGCCTAAGGTAAACGTGGCCTGAAACATCAGCCACATAAAGAAAAAGAAGATGGGAAATCCCCAGAATTTATGGGTCAGCAAGTCGTCCAACTCGCGTTTCTTCTTGCGCCGGTCTTTGCGTTTCACCTCCTGAAAGGTCTCTTTTAAAGCTCCGTCTATAAAACCGTATTTCGCATCGGTAATAATCGTTTCCGACGATTCGCCGTACTCCTTTTCAAGCAACTGGATGGCATCTTCGGCTTTCCGCTTAATTTCAGTATAGTTTGCACAACTCTCCAGCTGCGACAACATCGTTTTGTCGGTTTCAAGCAGCTTGATAGCCACATAACGCGACGACAGCTTATCGGTCACTTCGGGCGATTTCCACACTTCGTCCTGAATACCGCGAATGGCTTTTTCGATCTCTTCGCCGTAATTGATATGAATATGCCGCACATCCGGCTCACGGTCTTCGTACACCTCTATCACCGTATCGAACAGTTCGTCTACCCCGGTGCCCTTTGATGCCACGGTAGGCACAATAGGAATACCGATCATCCGGCCCAGCGCTTTATAATCGAACGAAACGCCCTTCTTTTCGAGTTCATCGTACATGTTGAGCGCGATCACCACCTTCACGTTCATATCGATCAGCTGGGTGGTGAGAAACAGGTTCCGTTCCAGATTGGAGGCATCCACCACATTCACCACAATATCGGGCATCTGCTCGGTAATATGACGGCGCACATAGAGCTCTTCGGGAGAATATTCGGTAATGGAATAGGTACCGGGAAGATCCACAATCCGAAATGTATAGGGATCGCGCTTCATCGTTGCCTCTTTGGCATCTACCGTCACGCCGCTGTAGTTCCCCACCCGCTCGTGCGATCCCGAAGCATGATTGAACAACGTGGTTTTGCCACAATTGGGATTGCCAACTAACGCCACATTGATTGTGGTACTCTTCTCACGTGCCGAACGAATGATCTCTTCGCTGTCGATCGTCCCCGAGAAACCGGCACCGACCAGCTCGTTTTCGTCTTCAACCGCCACAATCTCCACCAAACGGGCTTCACTTCGCCGGAGCGACACTTTGTAGCCCATAATCTCGTATTCTACCGGATCCTGCAACGGCGCATTCTTAATAACAGTTACCTCTTTTCCCTTCACAAATCCCATTTCGGTGATGCGTTTGCGAAAGGCCCCGTGCCCAAGTACTTTTGTAATAATGCCCTGCTCGCCCGTCTTGAGATCGGCTAAAAAGGTAGTTTTAATTGTTTTTGTCATTATATTGTGTTCTTTTTTATCAATAAAAAGGCCGGTCGGTTTATCAGAACTCGATGCCTATCCTTACCATCCCCACCAACGCATTGGGTAATTTCGTGTCCGTACCTGCCGGATTGACCACATATTGAATATCCGGTTTCAGATAAACATTTTTGGTCAGCTGTGCTTTATAAAGCGCCTCTATCGACAGTTCGCCACCAATGCCATTGTTGTCGTGCATACCGGCATAAGCAAAAGCGATGCCACACTCATCGTCAGGGCGATTTGCAAACGGAGCCTGCCAGTTTACGCCCAGACTGCCATAATAATTATTACAATTCTTCCGTGGCGTAAGTCCCAGCTGGGAAAACAACCCGACGCCCCCCTTTTCCGTTTTGATGATCTGCTGATCGGCAATCACATAAAGGCCCTGATTATGTACCCTGGTGGGTATGCTGTCATTGTGTCTGTGGGTATAGATTCCCAGTTTATACTTTCCTTCGAGGCCACGAATGAGGCTGGCGGCCAGTTGCCATTCGGATATGGCCAGATAACCGTCGTTTTTGCTCAGTTTCCAGTGGACGTTGTACGGGTTGGACTGATAATCGTCGGGAGTACCGTCAAAAACAGCCATTTCCCAGGAAAAAGCGGATGAAATATTCCACTGCAAAGATACGCCTAATGCAGTAAGCGGAAAAATCGGGGACGGAATATTGTCGGCAATACTCGATTGGATGCCAAACGAGCTATTTGTGAAAGAGGCTCCGTAGGAAGTGGTGGCAAAATCGACATTCAAATCCTGAAGTCCCGCAGTGAGTTGTACCCGACCGATTTGTTGTTTGTACCAGAGTTCGTACATAAAGGTAAGATCGCCGGCTTCGATATTGGAAACTCCCTGAAAATCGCCTACCAACGTGGCCGAGGGTTGACCACCATGCGTATTTGCCGCATTGATAAAAAACGAACCACCCTTCCACCAGTGAGCCTTTTCGGTATCGAATCCGACTTTCAGATTTGCCAGACCAAGATATGTGGAGCCGGTCTTAATACCTCCATGAAAATTTGTCACCCAATCGCCGATATAAGACGCATTAAAAGTTAAGGAAGATTCCGGCTGGGCGGCTATGCGATTGTAGCTGCCGGTTGTGATAAAGAATAACAGAACTGCAGAGTAACGAATAAGTTTTGTAGTTGTCATTTTGAGCGTTTTTTTACACTGCAAAAGTACACTGACAACTAAAGAGCCACCATCCCCATAAATGAGGATAATAGGGTCATTCGCCTACCCTTTTCTAATGATAGCTTGCGGTATTATTCTACCTCCTCAGGCTACGAAGATGCTATCTATAGAGAACTAAACGGAGCATACATACTGATTATAAGTTACATAAAACATGCTTGTTTTATGTGGCGTCAAACTCCATGCTTTCTTTTACTTTTTGTCTTGAAACAAAAAGTAAACAAAAAATTCAAGGCTATGCCCGCTTCGCTCAAAAAACTGGCGTTCATCGACGAAAATCGTCCAAACTCGTTATCTCCTTTCGTCGACAACTTCAAACAAGGACGATTTTTGCGCCGTTTCACTTGTTTTTTGGCTCACCGGCCAAGGCCGCCCAATCTGCATAAACAAGATACATAAAAAGCTAACAGAACCGTTTTTATAGTCTCTGGTAAAACCAGACCCGGAGGGATAAACAGAAGATACCAAACCGACGGAAAGCTGTTTGAGTGAGTAGGCCAATGACAGACGGTTGTTAATGAGAAAATAGTTCATGGCCGTGCGAACGAGTTCTTTCCGTCACTGTTTTTGCTTACTTTTTGCGCCAAAAAGTAAGGCGTGCCGCAGGCTGAGAGAACGTTATAAATGGGGAAAAATCATTTTGAAATAAAACAGCACGTCAAAAACAGGAAAACTATCACATTACAACTATTTTATCGCCGCTGTACAAGCAAAATAACAATACTTTATTGAATCTGTTATTCTATATCTTCGTAGGTAATAATGTTATTCAGTAAAGCATACACCGTCAAACCCGATACCGATTTAATGCCCGTTTTCCGGACTATGTTTTTGCGGTGGGTAATGACGGTATGTATTGAAATAAAGTGTTTTTCGGCAATTTCTTTATTGGTCATCCCTTTTACAATACACTCTAATATCTCGTTTTCACGTTCGCTCAACTCTTCGTTTTCATTTTTAACCGATCTGTTTACCGTTCGTTTTATCCCGTTCAGTTTATGCGCAATCTGGGTTTGATCGTCATTTACCGTCAGTACGGCATCAAACTGAGAAAGAATCCATTCGTCAACAAACGAATAAACCAATGCTACCAAAGCAACTTCGGCCGGAATATTAAAGAACGAACGTATCGAGGTGCGGTGTTGCAGACTCATGATCTGCGGATTGAAAACCACAATATCCGGACGCGCACTGACGATTTGCTCCTGCAGCCGGCCCACATTGAGTGAGGTTGCAACCAACTGATAACCGATCATATCGTCAACAATATGTGCAAAACCTTTGCTCACCATCAGCGACGGTTCGATCAGCAATATCCTTTTTTTTACTTTATTATCCTGTTGCATACCCGTCAGCTGTTTTTGTTCAACTGTTCCAGCCGCAGCACCAACGGCACCAGCAGTTTCTCTTCCATCAACGTATGGCGGTTCAAATCGTCTTCAAAGTTAAAAAGCTGAATCAGCAGTTCGTCTCTGAGATAATCGGTATTGTCATACGGAATATACTTGATGATGATATTTTTGAGATCGGTCAGCTTGGTCTCAATATTCGCGTGGTGATCTTTGTACTGGCGAATGGTAAATTTACCCTTTTTCGATTCGTGCAACAGTCGCATCACATACGGAAAGACCGTTTGATCTTCGTGAGCCAGGTGGCTCTCCACCTCCTGCCGGTACTCGTTAAAGAAACGATTCAGCGCTTTCCCGTGAGTTTCGTTGCAAGCGGCTACCAACCGATCGAGCAAAATCTGAATATTGGGTAAGGCCACCTGCAAATAGTGCCGGTGCGACTGCTGCAAATAGTGCACCACCTGCTCGATCGGGCACTCATCGATCTGTTCCCCGGTAGGCTCCATGTCATTATCGAGCAACAAATTGCAGATAAGCAACAGTAGCGTTACGTTTACAGAATAACGCTTACAGACCTCGTCTACCGTTTTCTCACCGAATCCAAGAGGAATCCCCAGTCGGCTAAGCACAACCAGATTTTTATAGTTTGCATGAATCAAATCGGCCATTTTCATTTGAGGCGAAAATACCGGATAGTGCTTTAATGAATATAGTGATGAATTAGCCATAGTTCAATTTTTTACAATCAATGTTACCGCGTAGGCCGACATGCCCTCTTCCTGACCTACAAAGCCGAGCTGTTCGGTTGTCGTCGCCTTGATGGAAATATCGCCGCTTTCAATCTGCAGGCAGCGGGCCAATACCTCTTTCATTTCGGGTATCCGGTCTTTCAGCTTCGGGCGTTGCGCGCAAACGTTCGCATCTATATTGCTTATTTCAAATCCCTTCTCTCTGATAATCTCTGCTGTTTTCGACAATAGAATCTTACTGTCGATATCTTTGTATTCGCCCGCGTTGTCCGGAAAATGATACCCGATATCGCGCGCATCGGCAGCGCCCAGCAAGGCATCGCAAATAGCATGAATCAACACATCTGCATCCGAATGACCCAACAATCCTTTTTCGTGATCGATTCGAATACCACCCAACCACAGTTCGCGACCTTCCACCAGGCGGTGAACGTCATATCCCATTCCGACTCTTAATTTCATACGATAATAATTTAAAAATAGAGGGCGTATGGAACTCTATATTGCTATAAATTGTTCCAACCCATTAGGCGTCGTGAAGCAATATGTCCGTTTCATTGCTGTCGCCTAAATTATAAAATACAGGTGACAAAAATACGACATAATTTTCCACTCTGCGAAGTTTTAATAAAATACCCCGCATTTCCGGTCGGAAATGCGGGGTATCTGATTACCGTACAGGTAACTATTATTGCATAACTTTTTTAATCCCATCCAAATCAAATCCCAGCGTAAACCGCAAGGTTTGATCTAACGGATTGGTTTGCGACGTGGCAACCACATATGCGGCATCCAACCTGAATACATTCATCTTAACACCAGCCCCGAATGTAAAATATTTACGGTTCCCATTCAGCTCCGATTCGTAAAAATAACCGGCACGAACCGCAAATTGCTTGTTGTACACATACTCCGCACCGATCGACAATTGAATTCGTTTCATGAAATCCTTATCGCCAAACGATTTGAATATTCCCGAAAGCATCGATATGTCCGAATATTGCTGATGACCTTCCACGGTTGTTGCCGTATCGGCCGGAATCAACAATTTATTGATGTCCATGTTGATAGAGATTGTATTGTATGCATCGATCGGATGCTCGTACGAAGTTCCTATTCGAAAATTGGTAGGCAAAAATTGTTTGGTATTTCCCTTGTCGTACGACACTTTCGTTCCGATATTTGAAATATTAGCTCCCAACGAGAATTTACCGTCCAACGCTCCGGCTAACGTAATGGGCCGCGTATAAAAAGCAGATACATCCGCAGAAAAAGCATCTGCCGGCCACATGTCACCTATCATTCCACCACCCAGATCGGAGTGAATATAACGCAGAGTTACACCGGCCGAAAAAGATTCGGACAATTTACGGGTATAGGCTACATCCAACGAAAATTCCGAAGGTTTGGTATCGCCCTGCAATGTTCCATTAACATCTCTCAGCTCAACCTGTCCTAACGAAAAATAACGCAAAGAGGCACTAATAGCCTGTTTATCACCTATTTTATAATAACCGGCCACATACGCCAGATTAATATCGCTTACTAACTTCCGCAACCAGGGAGTATACGAAAATGAGGCACCTGCCTGATCGTCGGTAAATGCATATTTGGCCGGATTCCAATATTGAGAATTCACATCCGGAGTGGTTGCCGCACCGACATCACATCGCTCCACCACGCGCATCGGGAGCAATTGATAACGAAGGAACTCCAGTAATCAGAGGATCCAATGTTTTATCAAGCTGACTATTATCAGCAAAAACGCTTATGCCTCCGCAAAGAAATAAAAGAAGTACAGCTGTCGTTTTTTTTATCATAACCAAGAATACATATTAGGTCACTATTCAATTGTATCGGTCTTCTCTCCGTAAAGAATATATGCCTGCTATTATTTTGTAAATATAATCCGATCGCAAATATAGTAAATAACGATCTGATATTCGGTTTATTGTTTCTCTCTATACTTTTTTTATCAAATATATTATATCTCCCAGATTCATGCCTTATTAAGCAGTCTCTAACCTATAATAACTATTTAAAAAAAGGTAAACAAATATGCTTTTAAATCGCAAAGTTAACAAAATCTTCCTGACATTCATCTCTTTCAGAAAAAGAAACTAAAAAAACAGAGCGAAGCAGTATAGTTATAATTCCCGGTAACGACAAAGCATACTTCACTGCCATGATTAAAATAACGAATCATTTTTACAACAAATTACAATTCATTATTTTACCAGAAAATCGAACATCAATTCGTCTTCAATATAACCCTGCAACCGGTCACCGATCTGCACCGGGCCTACTCCTACGGGGGTTCCGGTGAAGATCAGATCTCCCATTTTCAATAAAAAATAACGACTAAGATACGAAATAATTTTATCGACTGAAAAAATCATATCCGAAGTATTTCCCCGCTGTACGGTTTTGCCGTTCAAATCGAGCCGGAAAGAGATCTGCTGAATATTTTCAAAACGATCGACCGGAATGAAATGGCTGACCGGAGCCGAGTTATCGAACGATTTGCATATCTCCCACGGCCCCCCCGACGCACGTTGCTTACGCTGAAGATCGCGCGCCGTGAAATCGATTCCAAGCCCTATTTCGCTGTAATAGCGGTGTGCAAACTGCTCTTCGATTCCTTTCCCGAGTTTATCGATACGGATTACGATTTCGACTTCGTATTCAATCTGTTTTGAAAAATCGGGGTAAAAAAACGGCTTATTTTCGCGCAACAAAGCAGTTTCGGACTTCATAAAAAAGGTAGGTTCTTCCGGCAGCTCCTTAAAATCAAGTTCCCGGTTATGATCCGAATAATTCCAGCCTATCGCAAATATTTTCACTGTCGTATGAATTAACAACAAAGCCACCACTCCATAAGTGACGGCTTTATAATCCTGATTTTATTATCTATTCATTCTCAACCGGTTGAACATCACTGCCAGATGCGCATAAATCGACGTATTTTGCACCACAATGTCGTTCGGCACCCTGATACGAATCGGAGTGAAATTCCAGATCGCTTTGAAATCGGCCTGAATCATCATATCGGCCACCTCCTGCGCCTGATTGATCGGTACCGTAAGTATGCCGATGTTGACACCTGTCTGTTGCTTCAGTTCGTGCATCCGATCGATGTGATGGATAGGAATATGGTTGATATTGGTTCCTGACAATTCGTATTTCACGTCAAATGCCGCGATAATTTCAAGGCCGAACTGACGCAAACCGTTATCCTGCAACAGAGAGCCACCCAAACGTCCGACTCCGAACAAAAATGCTTTGTGAGTCTCGGTAAAACCGAGAAACGTCTCGATGACTTCAATTAAGGTAAATGTGCTGTAACCGACACGGGTTTTGCCCGTAATGTTGATATAGGACAAATCTTTAGCCACCATCGAAGCTTCCACACCAATATCCTTGGCTATCTGAGTAGATGAAATTGTGGTTTCGCCCCGTTCCAACGCCAATTTTGCATACGACAGATACCATGGCAAACGTCGTAACGCAGGTTCGGGCAAATGTAATTGCGATATGTCCATTTCAATAAGGTGAATATTTATATACGAAATTCTGTTCCTACGGCTAAAGTACTCTTTTTAGATAAGACAACCAAATCAGGCCTGACAGGAACAGATCAGATTACGATCGCCATACGCATTATCGATGCGTCCTACCTGCAACCAGAACTTATTTTCTTTTACCCAATCGAGCGGATAGGCCGCTTTGGTGCGTGAATAAGGGTGTGACCATTCGTCGGCAGCCACTTCGTATTCGCAATGCGGCGCATTCATCAATACATTGTCCGTCTTGTCCGCGACACCGTTTTCAATCTCCTTTATTTCGTTATAAATAACCGACATTGCCTCCACGAAGCGATCCAACTCAGCCAGCGACTCACTTTCGGTAGGTTCGACCATCAGCGTGCCGTGTACCGGGAACGAAAGCGTAGGAGCATGGAATCCGAAATCCATCAACCGTTTTGCGATGTCGGCTTCGGTAACACCTGCCGTCGCCTTGAAGTGGCGACATTCCAAAATCATTTCGTGACCCACTCTACCGGTAACGCCCGTATAGACAATACCGTAGGTCTCCTTGAGTTTTTCAGCCAGATAATTAGCATTCAGAATCGCTATTTTGGTTGCCCGGGTCAAGCCTTCGGTGCCCAGCATACGAATATAACCATACGAAATCGGCAGCACACTCGCACTTCCGTACGGAGCGGCGGCTACCGCGTTGTATTGCACATCACCATCGATAACCGGATGTTGAGGCAGGTATTTCGCCAAATGAGCCGCTACACAAATAGGGCCAACGCCCGGCCCACCGCCACCGTGAGGAATAGCAAAGGTTTTGTGCAGATTCAAATGGCACACATCGGCTCCGATAAAAGCCGGAGAAGTAAGTCCCACCTGAGCATTCATGTTGGCACCATCCATGTAGACCTGTCCTCCGTTTGCATGAACTGCATCACAAATTTCACGAATAGCGACTTCAAAAATGCCGTGAGTAGACGGGTAGGTAATCATCAAAGCAGCCAACTCATTCTTGTATTGTTCGGCCTTTGCTTTCAAATCGGCGACATCCGCATTTCCATTTTCATCACATGCAGTAACGACCACTTTAAAGCCTGCTTGTGCAGCACTGGCCGGATTGGTACCGTGCGCCGAAGCCGGAATCAGCACGACGTTGCGTTGCGTTTCTCCCTTATCAGCAAAATAGTTCCGGATGGTCATCAATCCGGTATATTCACCGGCAGCTCCCGAATTCGGCTGCAGCGTCACTGCTGCGAAGCCGGTTATCTCAGCAAG
>CAZFTY010000002.1:0-20568 GCA_964521835.1 uncultured Microbacter sp. | reverse complement strand
TGTCAGTTTAGCTGAAGGGTTGCCAAACCAGGTATGGGCAATTTGTCCCAATGCTTCCGAGCTGTTGTCGGTAAGAATAAAGATCGCCTCGTCGGTTTGGGTAGCGGGAAGCTCTTCGCATACGATAGCGAGTGCCCCCTGTTCTATCGCTTTCCCGATATATTGATGTCCGTCGGTTGCTGTGCCCCGCGTGGCGACAAACAGAGATCCTTCGGTTACTTTGCGTGAGTCGAATTGGATGTTACTAATTTCGAGGTCGGTCGATCCTGTTGTTTGGATAACCTTTACCGACTGAATAAGAGATGATAATTTCATATATAACAATGTTTTCGTCAGTGTTTTCGTCCGACGATTCTGTATGAACGATTTATTGCAGTGTGAGCACGATTGTCTGTCCTTTGTAAGGATAGGCCCCTGCTGTTAACGATTGGCTGGCAACTTTTCCCCGGCCGATAAGCTGGGTACGTAATCCGATATTTTCCAGCAAATATACTGCATCTTTAGCCCCTAACCCAACAACGTTTGGAATGGCATTGCGGGGGTGGCTCATCGGGCGTATCTGTATGCTGTTTGCATCCGACAAAGTCTGAATCCATGGGTTATTGCCCTTGTCTCCCATAAAATTGATTGCAAGCCGCGAGAGTACGGTTTGTACCTCGTTGTAGTTGCCTCCCTTTACATTCGGAATTTTGGGTGAGTTGGCAACCTTTGCAATCTCCTGCGGTTTTACGGTCATTTTTTTTGCATAGACCAGCTCGGCGATGTCCTTTACTACGGCTCCGGACATATGTCCCCCTGAGGCGGATCCTATCTGAGGCTCCCGAATCACACAAATTACCGTGTAGCGAGGATTATTGGCGGGAAAATAACCGCAAAATGATACCTGGTGAGTGACTCCGTTCGATTTGTAACCGGCGCTGCCTTTCGATATTTGGGCTGTTCCCGACTTACCGGCAATTTGCACATAAGGTGAGGCTACGCTTTTTCCGGTTCCGTATTTCACAACTCCTTCGAGCATCGCTTTGATCTTTGTCAGGGTTGTCGGTTTGCAAATGGCTTCGTTGATGGTTTCGGTTGTAAATGTCTTGATCGGTTTGCCATCGCGCTGGATAGATTTTACCAAAAACGGACGAATCATTTTTCCACCATTGGCAATGGCGTTGTAAAATGCCAGCGTGTAGATGGGAGGCATTCCCAATTCGTATCCTATCGACATCCAGGGCAGGGTTGTGTTCGACCAAATGGCATGTTTGTCGTTCGGATGTTTGATGTGTGGCGCGCCCGATCCCGGAATGTCGAAGTGCATCTTTTGATTCAGCTTCATGCTGTATAGCTTATCGACAAAAGCCGACGGGTTGTTTTTGTATGCATTATAGATAGCCCGCGATACGCCGACGTTGGATGAATACCAGATGGCCTGAGCCACTGAAATTTTATGATAACCACCACGGTTTGCATTGTGATCCTTCATTATTTGTCCGAAAAACGAGTAAAGGCCGTTGCCGGTATCGATGGTATCGTTCTCTGAAATTAAACCATCGTCGAGCGCAGCCATGACAGAGGCTACTTTGAAGGTCGATCCGGGTTCGCCCTGATCGGCGAATGCTTCGTTGCGGCGTTCGGCATAACTACCGTCCGGCATGCGGCTCAGGTTGGCTACCGCCTTGATTTCTCCGGTATTTACCTCCATTACTACGGCACAACCTTCGTTGGCCTGTAGCGCGGTCAGTTCCTTGAGAAGTGAACTTTCGGTAATGTCCTGAATGGCAACGTCCAATGTGGTGTAGATGTCGACTCCGTTTTCGGGCGGAACCGCTACTACATTTTCCCATCTTCCGGCAATTCGCTGACGCGAGAAGACGCCGGGCTTACCTTTTAGCATTGAATTAAATGCCAGTTCAATGCCATTTTTACCCCCACGGGCTTCGTCGCCGTAAATATCGCCGATGGTACGGCTGCCGAGGTCACCAAACGGACGGACACGCCGGGCATACACCTCTTCGCACAAACCGCTTTTGATTTTTCCCATGTTAAACAAAGGAAACTTGCGGATTTGCTGCATGTCGGAGAAAGAGACCAAGTAGGGATAAAGCAGAAATCGCTTGTCTACCCGTTTGTAGGCATTAATCAGGCTTCGTTTGTATTCGTCTTTCGATTTGTCTCCCAGCTTTCGAGACAGAGCAGTTGCCAGGGAGTCTACCTTTTCACTGAAAAGTGATTTTTCGTGATTTTTTAATGTGTCGTGGAGCGCGTCGGCACGCATGTCCATGTAGAGATAATATTTCGGTAAGGTGCTGGCCAACAGCTCTCCATCGGTGGCAAAAATGTTTCCCCGGGTGGCGGGAGCTTCTCTGTCGGCCTGAGTGAGCCGGGAGGCAAGTTTCATCCATATCGGGCGTTCAAACACCTGTATGTCTATTATTTTGAATACGATAGCAACTGCCACTGCCAGTATCACCACGTATACGATACCAAACCGAAGCAATATGTCACGGCGGTCATTGTTCATTTTCGTCAACTTTTATGGCAGGTTCTGATGAGGGTTGCAAATCGATCCCTTTGCTGTTTATTTCCGTACTTACCTGCGATTGCCGGCTGATTTGCATCAGGATGGACGATGTGGTAAGCGCTTCGTATTTTGCATTGGTGAGTTGTTCTTTCAACCGGTTGATTTTTACAATTTGTTGCTCACAGGCAAAGCGATTGTCGATATAAAATATAGCAATGACACAAAGTAGTAGAAAAAGAAAAACCTGACTACGGGCGAACTCAGTAGTCAGAATATCTCCGTTCATCCATTGGCGAAAACCTCTTTTCTTAGGGCTCTCGGTCGCCGTTTCGTTGGGTTGCGGTTGTATTTCGGTTGATTCCATATCTCTGTTATTTATCCACTTTTTCGGCTACTCTTAATTTAGCGCTTCGTGCCCGGGGGTTTGTCTGCACCTCCTCGTCGGTCGGTACAATCGGTTTGTTGTTGATGGCTTTGAGCGGTGCCTGAATATTGCCGTAAAAATCTTTCAGCAGCTTTCCTTCCATATTACCACTTCGGACAAAATTCTTTACCATGCGATCTTCGAGCGAGTGATACGTTATTACCGCCAGCCGTCCTCCCGGTTTCAGAAGCCCCGGCACCTGCATCAACAACTCCTTCAGAGTGCCCATCTCATCGTTCACCTCAATGCGGATCGCCTGAAATGCTTTGGCCAGATCCTTCTTCTCGCGTTCGAATTTGAAAAACGGTTGCAGAATCTCCAGCAGTTGGTTGATTGTGGTGACTCTGTTTTGAGCTCTTGCCTTCGCGATTGCCGAAGCGAGTTTGCGGGCGTTGTTCAACTCTCCGTAATTATAAAAGAGGTCGGCCAGTTTTTCTTCGGAATAGGTGTTGATGATCTGTTCGGCACTGAGGGTGGATTTTTTATTCATCCGCATGTCGAGATCTCCGTCGAAACGGAAGGAAAAGCCACGGTCGGCACTATCGAAATGGTGTGACGATACTCCCAAATCGGCAAGAATGCCATCGACTTGTTCTATGCCGTGGTATTTGAGAAAATTGGTGATGTAACAAAAATTGCTTCGTACAAAAATGAAGCGCCCGTCATCCGGACGGTTGTTGTAGGCCTCTTCGTCCTGATCGAACCCAAGCAGTTTACCGTTTTTACCAAGGTGGTTGAGTATCTCCTTAGAATGCCCACCTCCTCCGAAAGTGACATCGACATAGACACCATCGGGGTGAATGTTCAATCCATCGATGGTTTCGTGCAACAGCGCCGGTATGTGATATTCGTTCATAATAGGTTGACTGATGGGTTATTCCTTTGGTTTGGACATGATTTGCTGCAATTGCAACGTAAACTCTTCGGGGGACAGTTTCTCTTTTTCGAAATTGCCCTTGGCCCATAACGAGAAGGTGTCGAGCATTCCCACGAATTGAACTTCGCTGCCGGCACCAATCAGTTGAAGGTATTTTTTTGGAATGAGAACCCGTCCCTGCGAATCGATATCGAGCCATTCGGCTTCCGATACGAATTGGGTCAACACACGCTGGTGTTGTGGATTCCATTCGTTAAGATATCCTTTAAGGGTATCCACTTTCTGGTTCCACACCTCTTCGGGATAGAGCACAAGGCTGTTGTTATAGGGATCTTTTCGCATCACGAGACGGCTATTTTCACCTTCCTGAAGTGCTTTCCGATAATGAGCGGGAATGAAGATTCTGCCCTTTACATCGGCCTTTGCATCACTATTTCCTATAAAAACAGACATGTCGGTTCTAAACTACATAAGATGATGTAAAGATAGATATAATTTTTTATTGCCCCACAATTCCCCACTTTAAAACACTATGAATAGTTTCCAACAGTTTTTCAACAGATCTTATCGTAATTCTTAAATTTGCAATAAGAATGGCAAAATTGTAATCGTTTGATAATGAATGGATGTTGTCGATTGTCCTGTTCTGGCACTTTTGAACGCTTATCGATGGAAATTATGGGTACGGAAGAGACGCTATTTGTGTCTGCAACAAAAAATTAATATACTTTCTTTGTCAGATTGTTCGATAATAATGTTTACTTTTGTCTGGTTTTTTTACTAAACGTATGATCGAAATTATTCCTCCAGTAGACACTAATTTGCTTTTGAGCGAATTGACGGCCGACAAACTTTTACGTCCCACCAACAAAGCGAATAATCATATTTATGTTATTACAGCCCATGATTCTCCCAACGTTATGCGGGAAATCGGTCGTTTGCGTGAGCTTTCGTTTCGTGCTTCCGGTGGTGGAACCGGCCTCGAAATCGATATGGACGAATTTGACACCATGGAGGAGCCTTACCGGCAATTAATCGTTTGGAACGAAGAGGAAAAAGAGATCATGGGTGGCTACCGTTTTTTGCACGGGCGCGATATGAAATTTGACGCCGATGGGCAACCCATTGCCGTTACTTCGCACATGTTTCATTTTTCTTCCAAATTTATAGAAGAGTACCTGCCGAGAACTGTCGATCTGGGCAGGGCCTTCGTTCAGCCGGCTTATCAATCATCGCACAAAGGGGCTAAAAGTTTATTTGCTCTCGATAATCTCTGGGACGGTTTGGGTGCTCTGGCTACTGAGGAACAGACCGAATACCTGATCGGCAAAGTGACCATTTATCCCGATTTTAATGCCGAAGCCCGCGATATGATTCTCTACTTTATGTACCGTTATTTCAACGACGACGAAGCATTGGTAAATCTGAAGGAGAAAGACTTTCGTCCTTCCGACGAAAAAATGCAACAATACGATGCCTTCTTTAACGAGAAGAATTTCAAAGAGAATTACCGCAAACTGAATCAGGAAGTTCGTCGCCTCGGAGTGAATATTCCGGCCTTAATTAATGCCTATATCGGGTTGTCGCCAACAATGAAAACATTCGGAACGGGTATCAATCAGGAGTTTGCCAATATTTACGATACGGGAATCATGATTACGGTGGCTGATATATTCGAAGAGAAACGTCGCCGTCATATCGAACCCTATCTTAAATACAAAGCCAGTTTCTTCGGTAGTCCCTTCTGATTTCACTCCGATCAATTATTGCGGCATACTTTTTTCGCACTCTTCCGCTATTCTGTCCAATGCTTCGCAATATCCCAGTTTGCCGTTGACCAAAATAGCATTGTCTGTTTTGGCGGTAATGCATAATTTGTTATCCGACATACGATAAATCGCCTGGTAGAAGACATACCGTATCCCCTCTTTTTTTAAATAGAGCTTGGAGACAAACTCTTCCGTTGGTCGCAATGACGACTTGAAAGCCATTTCGAGGCGAACAACTACAGCGTCAATTCCCTGGTTGTGCAGTTCTGAGAAACTTACTCCCCGGGTCAACAGAAATTCGTGACGGGTGTGTTCGAAATAGTGTTGGTAGTTGGCATTGTTGACAATTCCCTGAAGATCGCATTCGTAGTCACGAACCTTCATTTTGAGTTCGTAAATATATGGTTGAGTAGCCATGCTTTCTTGTTTTTGATCTGCTGATTAGATAATTAGCAGTTGTGATCTGATTTTAATTTTTCGGGAGCAAAGGTACGGAAATATTCGGTTAAAATCGATGGCAGGAAAAGGAGTTCCCGTTCTCGCCGTTTCTTAAACTTTTTGTATATTTGCCTCAGGCGTCGAGTTTCGTCTGAATCCGGCCTCATTTGAATTATACCATCAGAATGCACACGGCATCACCCTTCATATTGCCCCTGAGTAGCCCAACGCTGATATTTGCTGTCGTGTTGTTGGTGATTCTCTTTTCTCCCCTATTACCCAATCGGTTGCGGGTGCCTCCATTGGTGGGTCTGGTTTTGGCCGGCATCGCGTTGGGCCCTTCCGGATTCAATGTACTTTCCAATGACGACAGTTTCCATCTTTTTGGAAATGTGGGTTTGCTGTATGTGGTTTTCATGGCGGGAGTTTCGATCGAAATCAACGATTTGCGGAAAAACCGGATGAAAGGTGGCGTGCTGGGATTTTATTCCTTTGTGGTAGCGCTGCTGTTGGGACTGCTGTCGGGGATTTATCTGCTTCATTTTAGCTTTGCCACCTCGGTTTTGCTGGCAGGTATCTACGCAACTCATACCATGGTGGCCTATCCGGTGGTAAACCGGTTCGGTCTTGGAGCGCGCCGTCCGGTTAAAATTGCGACGGTTAGCAGTATCGTTACGGTTACGGCATCCCTGTTTATCCTGACGTTGGTCTCCGATCAGTTTGCACTATTGAAGAACGATGCCGCCTGGCTGTTGGAGAGCGCTAAGATAGCGCTGTTTGCGCTGGTAGTCTTGTGGCTGTTCCCAAAAATAGCGCACTCGTTTTTCAAACGGTTTGAAGACAGTGTGTTGCAATATATTTTTGTTTTGTCATTGGTCTTTTTCGGGGCATTCTTCGCCCAGATGGCTGGTCTGGAAGGAGTTATCGGAGCCTTTATGGTTGGTATATCCATCAACAAACTCATTCCTAAAATATCACCTCTGATGAACCGGGTGGAGTTTGTAGGGAACGCGCTCTTTATTCCGTTTTTCCTTATCTCGATGGGCATGGCCATCAACTTCCGGGTACTTGGATCCGGATTCGACGCGATTCTGGTTGCGTTGGTGATGGTGGTGGTGCCTGTTTGTTCCAAATGGATTGTAGCCTGGCTGACCCAGAAAACATTTTCCATGGATCGCAACGAACGGCAGCTGTTGTTCGGACTGACAAACGGACAGGCGGGTATTACTTTAGTCACAATCATGATCGGCTATACCATCACGTTACCCGACGGGTCGCACCTTCTTCCCGATAGCGTGATGGCGGGTTCCGTGTTTATGATTTTGTTCTCGGGAACTATCAGTATGTTAGTGACTGAAGAGTCGGCGCGGCGGATATTGTCCGGGGGACGTTTGTCCGATGACTCTGCTGCGGAGGGAAAACGGCGCGAACGGATCATGTTTACAGTTGCCAATCCGCATACGCTCGACCACCTGGTAGAGTTGTCGGTTGCCATGAAGAACTCCCGATCGAAGGAAGACTTATATGCCTTACGCGTGGTGAACGATAACGATGAAGCACAGCTGGAGCAGGGGAACCGATTGTTGCAGCAGGCGGCGAAGGTGGCATCTGTTTCCGATCAGTGGGTGGAACGTATTTCGCGGTACGACGTGAATGTGGCAAGCGGAATTCTCTACGCGGCCAAAGAATATGCCATTACAGATGTTGTGATAGGGCTGCACCAGAAACTCAAAACACGTGATACGCTCTTTGGGTTGATGACCGAAATGTTGTTGAAAGGGGTAAGCTGCTCCCTGTTTATTTATAAACCGGTCTTTCATCTGAAAAAAACGGAACGGTTGGTAGTGATCTTACCTCGCAAGGCAGAGCTGGAGGTGGGGTTTGTGCGTTGTCTGGAGCATATCGGCAATCTGGCTCGGAAACTACATGTGCCGGTATTATTTTATGCTACGCCCGAAACCCGTGCTACGGTGATGAACCATCGTAGCAGACATCATGGCGTGGCGATCGAGTTTTTTCTCTATCATGTCACAGAAACGTTGGCTCCTTTATCCGGTAAAATTACCGGAAACGATATGTGTGTGTTCTTCGCGGCTCGTCCGAAAGCGATCTCGTTTGACGAATCTTTTGATACGCTGGTGGAAGATTCCATTCAGTCGGATAACGAACATAACGTGTTGGTTGTCTACCCCGAACAATATGAGCAAGCCGACAATGCCGATGAACGCTTTAGCAGTTTGCATCAAACGCACTACAAGTTCGACCGGCTTAAACGTACCGGACGCTGGCTATTGATTCAGGCGAAGCGTACATGGAACAGAATTTCCGGTTATCGTTCACGAAGGTAGCCATCTTTCTTCTCTCAAATAATTCCGGATGTTCTCCGGAATGTGGTTTCCGTTTTCACAACCTATTTTCCAGATGAGAGTTCCCGGTTTGGAAGAGATTATTTTTTCAAAAAGTATGCTTGCAAACAAAGCACCGCATTCTTTTTTGTAACTTTGAATCAGCGAATCCGGATAGGGTTCTTTATCGATTTTATTTTGTAAATTATTTATATTCAAATATATGAACAAATTTGTGCATCTGCATGTCCACTCGCATTATTCCATCCTCGACGGAATGTCGAAGGTGAACGAGTTGGTGGATAAGGCAGTGGCTAACGGCATGAATGCTCTTGCTCTTACCGACCATGGAACAATGTTCGGCATCAAAGAGCTTTTCGATTATGCCAATAAAAAGAATGGCAAGGTTAAGGATGAGATTAAGCAGCTGAAAGCACAGATAGAAGATTTGAAAGCGCAGGGTGGCGCTGAACATGAGATTGCCGCTTTGCAGTCGAAAATAGAGGAGTGTCAGTCGCATATTTTCAAGCCTATTCTGGGCTGTGAAACCTATGTCGCCCGCCGAACCCGTTTCGATAAATCGACCAAAGAGGACGGTAGCGGGCATCACCTTATTTTGCTGGCAAAGAACAAAAAAGGATATCAAAACCTGTGTAAACTGATCTCTGCGGCCTGGATCGACGGTTACTACTACCGTCCCCGTATCGACAAGGACATCCTCGATAAATACAAAGAGGGGTTGATTGTAAGCACGGCCTGCCTTGGTGGTGAGATTCCGCAAAAGATTTTATCCGGCGATATAGAGGGTGCCGAACAATCGATCCGGTGGTTTAAGGAGCGTTTCGGCGATGATTTTTACCTGGAACTGCAACGTCACAAAACCGATGTGCCGCAGGCGATGGAGGTGTATGAGAAGCAGCAGATTGTGAATGCCCGGTTGCTGGAGCTGGCAGAAAAGACGCAGACCAAGGTGATCGCTGCCAACGACGTCCATTTTGTCAATCAGGAACATGCCGAAGGGCACGACCGGCTGATCTGTTTGAGTACCGGCAAGGACTTCAACGATCCGAACCGTATGCGCTACACCAAGCAGGAGTGGTTGAAAACGCCGGACGAAATGGCTGCTATTTTCTCGGATGTTCCCGAAGCGTTACAAAATACGGTAGATATTGCAGCAAAGGTAGAGACTTATAACATCGATTCGGACGCGTTAATGCCGATGTTTCCGATTCCGGAAAGCTTTGGATCTGAAAAAAATTACCGCGAACAGTTCCCTGAAGAAAAACTAAGGGAGGAGTTTGGTGATCGGTTTGATAAATTGGGTGGCTACGATAAGGTGATCCGTATCAAGTTTGAATCGGATTATCTGCGCGATCTTACCTTCAAAGGAGCCAAAGTACGCTATGGTGATCCGTTACCTTCGGATGCGCTGGAACGGATTGAATTCGAGCTGGATGTGATGAAGACCATGGGCTTTCCGGGATATTTTCTTATTGTACAGGATTTTATCCAATCGGCCCGCGACATGGGCGTTTCCGTCGGTCCCGGACGTGGATCGGCAGCCGGATCGGCCGTTGCCTATTGCCTGAAAATTACCGATATCGACCCGATTAAATATGACCTGCTGTTCGAGCGGTTTCTGAATCCCGACCGTATTTCGATGCCCGATATCGATATCGACTTCGATGATGACGGGCGTGGCGACGTGCTGCGTTGGGTAACCGAAAAATATGGAAAAGAGAAGGTAGCGCATATTATCACCTATGGTACGATGGCCACCAAATCGAGTATCAAGGATGTGGCTCGGGTGCAAAACCTGCCGTTGCAGGAGGCCAACCGCCTTACAAAGCTCATTCCCGACCGGTTGCCTGATGTGGGTGATAAGGCATTAAAGGTAAACATGAAGAACTGTTTGCAGTATGTGCCCGAACTGAAAGCTGCGCGTGAGTCGAACGACAAAAATCTTTCGGATACCCTCAAATATGCCGCCATGCTCGAAGGTACCGTGCGTCAGACGGGAGTTCATGCCTGCGGTGTGATTATCGGTTCGGACGACCTGACCAACTTTGTGCCGCTGAGTACGGCAAAAGAGAAGGGGAGCGATGAGGATTTGCTGGTAACGCAGTACGAAGGTTCCGTTATCGAACAGGTCGGGCTGATTAAGATGGACTTCCTTGGGTTGAAAACACTTTCAATCATTAAAGAAGCACTGAAAAATATCAAACAATCGCGGGGACTCGATCTGGATATCGACACGATTCCTATCGACGATAAAAAAACATACGATCTCTACAGTAGCGGACACACCACCGGAACATTTCAGTTTGAATCGGCCGGGATGCAGAAATACCTGCGGGAGCTGCGTCCCACGCAGTTCGAGGATTTGATCGCGATGAATGCCCTCTACCGTCCGGGGCCAATGGAGTACATCCCCGACTTTATCGACCGGAAGCATGGCCGTAAACCGATCGTCTACGATATTCCGATCATGGAGCGTTACCTGAAAGATACCTACGGCATCACCGTCTATCAGGAACAGGTGATGTTACTCTCGCGTCTGCTGGCCGATTTTACCCGCGGCGAGAGCGATACCCTGCGTAAGGCCATGGGTAAAAAGCTGAAAGATAAGATGGCTCACCTCAAGGTGAAGTTTGTCGAAGGGTGTAAGAAAAACGGCTATGCCGAAGAGGTGGTGCTCAAAATCTGGGCCGACTGGGAAAAATTTGCCTCTTACGCTTTCAACAAATCACACGCCACCTGTTACTCGTGGGTTGCTTACCAGACGGCCTACCTGAAGGCGAATTACCCTGCCGAATTTATGGCAGCCAACTTAACCCGCAACAAGGACGATATTGCCGAAATCTCCAAATTTATGGATGAGTGTAAGGCGATGGGTATTCCGGTGAAGGGTCCCGATGTGAACGAGAGCCGGCTTACCTTTGTGGCCAATAGCAAGGGCGAAATCCGTTTCGGACTGGGCGGCATCAAAGGTGTCGGCGAGGGAGCAGTAGAGGCCATTGTCAATGAGCGGGAGAAGAACGGACCGTTTGTCAGTATTTTCGATTTTCTGGAACGGGTTAACCTCAACGCCTGCAACCGTAAGGCGGTGGAGAGTTTGATTCTGGCCGGTGCCTTCGATACGTTTAATGATGTGAAACGCGAACAGTATTTCGCGTTGAACGACAAAGACGAACTGGTGCTCGACTCCCTGATCCGCTACGGCAATAAGGTACAAAACGACAAAGCTACCATCAGCAATTCGTTGTTTGGAGGAATTGAGGAGGTGGATATTGCCAAGCCGGCCATTCCGCCGGCTCCCGACTGGTCGACGCTGGAACGGCTCAACAAGGAGCGCGAGTACGTGGGTATCTACCTCTCGGCACATCCGCTCGACGAGTTTGAACTCGATTTGAAATACGGCTGCAACGCCCATATGATCGACTTCAAAGATATCGATGCGCTGCGAAACCGCGAGATCGTAGCGGGTGGTATTATCACCGGATTTCGTCAGGGCATGACCAAGACCGGCCGTCCCTTCGGTTCGTTAGTGATAGAGGACTACTCCGGCTCTCACGAATTTATGCTCTTTGGTAACGATTTTATAGAGTACAACAAATACATGATTCGTGACCTTTTTGTCTGCCTGCATGGCTCCGTCAAAGAGCGGGGCTCCGACTGGAAGTTCAAAAAAGAGCGCAATCCCGACGAACCGGTGATCTGGGAGTTCAAAATTTCAAAAATAGAGGAGTTGCACAATGTGAAGGGAACGCTTATCAAGTCACTCAATATCGGCATCGACATCAACCACCTTTCCGACGACCTGATTAGTGACCTGAAAGCCCTGGCGTTCGATCAGTCGGTCTCCGGTCGCACGTCGCTGTTCTTCAATGTGAAAGATGAGGCGAATAATCTGAACATAAAACTATTCGCCCGCAGCAAAGCAATCAATGTCTCCCGGCCGCTGATTCACTACTTAGAAGAGCAATCTGAGGAAGAGGTGCTGGAATTTGAGGTGAATAGGTAAAACAAATGCCGGAAAATAATGATTTTTCCGGCATTTGTTTTATGAGGTAAATGATATTTATTTTTCCAGAATACTTTCCGACAATAGCCGATAAATCTCCTGCCACTGCGGATGGTCGGATAGTTTTAATAAATGTTTTTCCATTACGTTGCTATCCCGGCGGATGGCCGGTCCCGTTTGGGCTTCGCGGGGCGACAGCGTAGCGGTTTTTTCGACAGTTTCCCGAATCAACGGACTCAGTACCTCAAAGGGGAGTCCGGACTCTTTCAGCAGGTCGTCGGCAATGGCAAAGAGGTGGTTGGTAAAATTGCAGGCAAAGACAGCGGCCAGGTGCAGCTGCTGACGTTGTAAGGAGTCGGCCTCAAAAGTTTTGCTGCCGATGTCGGCCCCGAGTTGTTTGAGGATGTTCAGGTCGTCGGAGTAGGTGGCTTCAACAAAGAGCGGTACCTCTCCGAAGTCGACCGGTTTCTCTTTGGAAAATGTCTGTAGCGGGTAGAGAACCCCGCAGCGTCCTTTCAGGCCGGAGAAAAGGTTTATCGACATGCTTCCGGCCGTGTGTACATGCAACCCTTCTGTTTGTGGATTGCGGCGTATCGCCTCCTCCAGCGCGGCATCGCTGACGGAATAGATGTATAAATCGGCTTTCTCGATCAGGTCAAAATCGGTTGTCCACCGGGCATTCACTACCTGTGCCAGGCATCGGGCATGTTCTTCCGTGCGGCTCACCACTTGTCCGATAAGGTAACCGGCGTTAAAAAGCGCTTTGGCGAAGTGAGTTGCCACGTTCCCGGCTCCTATGCAAACTACTTTCATGGCGATTCGGTTAGTGTCTCCCTTTTTTCGACCCGAACAACAGTACCCCTCCGGCTACGATCAGCAAAACCGGCCAAACGTATTCCGAAAAATTGCGCGTCATCTGGATGATGTCCGACAGGCGTAAAAAGAGGCCGATAACCAACAGAACGATACCTATCGTCAGGTTTTTGTTGGTAAGCAAAAAGATGAGTCCGGCATAGATCGGATAGTTGCGGAATTCGAAGATATACTGAGCCGCGCTGTCGGGTATGAAATGGAGATGATCCAGCAAAAAGAGTATTCCGAAAAATATGAGCGTGATGCCCCAGGATAGACGGTTGTCTTTTTTCATGTGTTTGTGTTTTATTTTAAAAGGAGACATTGAACTTCATGACAAAATACAACCATTATTTTGTGCGTCAAAAGTGGTAGATTTTGTTCTGTTCGTTTCATACGATAAAGGGTAAAGATAACAGCCCACGGAGAATCCGCAGGCTGTTATTCAATGAATTTATTTTCAATCAATTATTTCAACTCCCAGGCCAGGGCGCTTGCTCCGAGTACGGCAGCATCAGCTTCGTTAAGCGCCGAGAAGAGCAGCTTAACTTTGTCTTTCCATATCGGCAACAGGTTTTTCTCCATGTTCTCGCGTACAGGCTTCATAATCAAATCGCCCGATTTTGCCAGACCTCCGAAAATAACGATGGCTTCGGGGGCGCTGAAAGCAACGAAGTCGGCAAAGGCTTCGCCCAGCAACTTACCGGTGTATCCGAATATCTCGAGCGCAATCGCATCGCCTTTCATTGCTGCCTCAAACACATCTTTCGATGTGATACTTTCCAACGGAATATTGCGTAACAGGCTGTCATCCTTGCGTGTTTCGAGCATTTCGCGGGCTGTGCGGGCAACTCCGGTAGCCGAAGTATAGGTCTCGAGGCAGCCGGTTTTACCACAACCGCAGATACGACCGTTGTTACGAACGATAGTGGTGTGTCCCAGTTCGCCGGCAAAACCGTCGTGGCCGTACACCAATTGTCCGTTGATAACAATGCCACTACCAACACCGGTTCCCAGTGTTATCATAATGAAATTTTTCATGCCACGGGCCGCACCGTAGGTCATTTCTCCGATGGCGGCGGCATTAGCATCGTTAGTCAGCGCGGCAGGCACCCCAAACTTATCTTCCAGCATCTTTGCAAACGGAATAATCCCTTTCCATGGAAGGTTGGGTGCGAATTCCACGTTCCCGGTATAGTAGTTGCCGTTAGGCGCTCCCATACCGATACCTTTAATGCTTTCGATACCACCCACTTCGTTGATGCTATCCATCAGGGTGGTGTAAAGTTCATCAATATAGAAATTGACGTCTGTGTGCTTCTGTGGTTTAATAGCGCCGCGGCGTAATACTTCGCCACGCATGTCGACGATGCCGAAAGCGGTGTTGGTACCGCCCATGTCGATTCCAATTACATAAGGACTTTCCATAAGTATATCTGTTTCAAAGTTATTATTCAACAGGAATATCTTTGTTCACGTTCTTGCAACCTACCAGCGCGTACCAGAGCATGTAGGCCAGACAGGCAAACATTACCCAGTAACTGCTGATGTAGCCGAAGTGGTCGGAAATCCATCCCTGAAAGAGAGGAACGATACCTCCTCCGCAAACCATTACCATAAAGATGCCGGAAGCTGCAGCGGTGTATTTACCTAATCCTTCGACGGCAAGGTTGAAAATGCCACCCCACATGATGGAGGTACAAAAGCCGCACAATACAATGAAGATAACACTTATGGGAACAACGGTTCCGATAAACGGGAAGGTAACGGCTATCGATTTCGGGCTAAAAATAGCGAGCAGGATCAGAATTAAGCCTGTGGATGCCACGGCGGTGAGCATGGTTTTACTCGATACTTTGGCTCCGATAGAGGCTCCGATTAAACGTCCGACGAGCATCAGCAACCAGTAAAGTCCCACGATACTACCGGCAATGGTAGCGTCGATACCCAGACCCGGGTTGGCAGCTGTCGGTTGAGCTGTCATAAAAAGATTGGCAGTACTCGGAATGCCGATTTCTACGCCTACATAAATAAAGATGGCAATAGCGCCGAAGATAAAGTGACGGAATGACAACGGACTGTGAGCGTCTTTTGCTTTTTTGTCCTCAGCTTTTTCCATGTGCGGTTCCGGAATATCGACGAACAGCAATACTACGAAAGCGAGAGCAAAAATTCCCATTGCCAAAAACAGAGCCGGGTTTGCTTTTTCAATCGTACGTCCGGCTTCTGCACCCATTAACCAACCGACGAGCATCGGGGTGATGGTAGCTCCGATAGAGTTGATGGATCCTCCGAACTGAATAAGCTGGTTCCCTTTGTTTCCACCGCCACCCAGTGTGTTCAACATGGGGTTGACCACGGTATTGAGCATACACATGGAAAATCCGGAGATGAAAGCACCGATGAGATAGACCGAAAATTGTCCGACCTGTCCGGAAAAAAATTGAATAGATACCCCGATGAACCCGACAATGATAGCGGTGAGGGCTGTTTTTTTATACCCGATTTTTTTCAACATGATACCCGCAGGTATTCCCATGAAAGCATAAGCAAGGAAATTTCCCAGGAATCCTAACTGCGACTCAAAATTGGTTGCGCCGAATTGCTTGGCGACAATAACCCCCATGGGACTTGGTAGTCCGGTAACGAAGGCAATCATAAAAAATAGGGCAAACATCATTGCAATGGGCAATGCATAGCTCTTTTGATTTGTGTTCATTTTCGATACGTTGATTTGTTTGGTGTTAATAATTAATGGTGATCGCTAAATCAGGCGTTAAAAGTAGTCATTTTTTTTGAGCTACGCAGCAATCATTGCACTGCATATTACTTTTTCTTATTGTTTTTTTGCAATGTAGTTGCCGATTGAAAATAAAATGTAGGCGGCGATTACCATGGCAAGCGATCCGGGACTGAAACGGGAAAGAATGACAATAAGTGCCGAAGTGATTAGAAAACTGAACTGGAGTTTGTTCTCTTCCCATTTCAGGTTTTTCATTTTGAGCGAAAACATGGGCCATTCCGATACCAGCAGGTAGCAGAAGATTCCGATCAGAACAATGTAATATTCCCAGTAAATGGATGCGAAAAGATTGTTTGAGGTGTAAACGAACGATGCCCAGAATATGGCATTGGCCGGAACCGGAAGTCCTATAAAAGAGGTGGTTTGTCGGGTGTCGATATTGAATTTGGCAAGACGCAGGCACGAGAAGATGGCAATCATAAAGGCTAAGTAACTCAGAATGTGCCAGTCGAGTGGGAGGCAGTCGTACAGGATAGAAAATACCATGGCCGAAGGAGCCACTCCGAAGCTTACGATGTCGGCCAGCGAGTCCAGATCTTTACCCAGCGGAGAGTAGGCATGTAACATGCGTGCAGCAAAGCCGTCGAAGAAATCGAAAACGGCAGCCAGCAGGATAAAGACAAGCGCAAGCAGGTATTGACTGTCGAAACCTGCGGAAATAGCGATGCATCCTGAAAATAAGTTACAACATGTAATCGTATTCGGTACATATTGTATCAGTTTGCGTAAATCGAAGGAAATCATTTTAATAGTGTTTGAAATTCTATAGTTGTTGTGTGCTGTGCGGTGCCGGAGCTATACGGCGACATCGCCTTTGATATGCGGATGAGGATCGTAGCCTTCCAGTTTGAAATCATCATATTCGAACTGAAAGAGATCTTTTTTGTCGGGATTGAGCATCATTTTTGGCAAAGGGCGCGGCTCGCGGGTAAGTTGCAGGTGCACCTGCTCGAGGTGGTTGGTGTAGATGTGCGCATCGCCCAGTGTGTGTACAAAATCGCCGGCTTGCAGCCCGGTAACCTGCGCCATCATTTGCAACAGCAGCGCGTACGAGGCAATATTGAACGGAACGCCCAGAAAAATATCGGCGCTTCGTTGGTATAACTGAAGGCTTAGCTTGCCATCGGCCACGTAAAACTGAAAGAAAGCATGGCACGGAGGCAGGTGCATTTCGGCCAGCGCTCCAACATTCCAGGCACTTACAAGGATGCGCCGCGAGTCGGGATTGTGTTTGATCGTTTCGATGGCTTCGCTTATCTGGTCGATATGGCCACCCCGGTAATCGGGCCATGAACGCCACTGGTAACCGTAGATGGGGCCGAGCTCTCCGTTTTCATCCGCCCATTCGTTCCAGATGCGGACTCCGTTTTCCTGCAGATATTTTACGTTGGTTTCTCCCTTTAAAAACCAGAGAAGTTCGTATATGATCGATTTGAGATGAAGTTTTTTTGTGGTGAGTAGCGGAAATCCGTCTTCCATGCGAAACCGCATCTGATGCCCGAAAACGCTGATCGTTCCGGTTCCGGTGCGATCTTCCTTGTGGGTGCCTTCATCGAGTACCCTTTGCAGCAAATCGAGATATTGTTGCATAAAGCAATAAACTATTGATAAATTATTTTTTGTAAATGCAAATGTATCAAATTGTTGCTGGCTAAATGACTTGTTCGCAAATACGATACGAAGGTACATAATTTTCCGATAGCAAGCACATTTCGCCTGAAATGTTTTTGCAAACGGAATTATCGGAGCGGATAAAAAATTATCCGTACTTTTGCCGAAACTTTATTTATCCTTCCTGTTTATGCGATTTTACTGGTTAGCAGCCTGCTGTATATTGGTTTTGGTGTCATGTGGTCATGCGAAACATACGGAAACAGAGGCGGGAGCGAAGCCCGATTCGGTATTGAAACCGAAATATGCTACCGGGTTTGTTATCGAATATTATCGTAACTACAAGACCGTGATTGTGTTCAATCCGTGGAAGAGAGCTGCCGTTCAGGCAAAATATTTCATCACCAACCACAAAGATGCCGCTACTCCGGATGTGTCCAGAACCGTTGTGGCTCCGGTACACTCCATTGCCGCCACCTCGGCCACACATTACGCATATATCGCTGCGTTGAACGAATTATCTTCCGTTACAGGTATCTCATCGCCTCAATTAGTTTATAATCCCGATTTGATACGTCAGTGCAAAACCGGCAGAACGATTGACCTGGGAGATGCTTTTAGCCTGAATGTGGAAAAGACGATGGCTTTACACCCTCAGCTTGTGATGATGAGTAGTTATAACCAGGCGGATGTGGCTGCCGATCGGATTGCCCGCTCCGGAATTCCCGTTGTTTTTAATAACGAATGGATGGAGACATCGCCGTTGGGACGTGCCGAATGGATAAAGTTTGTAGCGGCCTTTTACAACAAAGAGAGAGATGCCTATTCTGTTTTTAATCGGGTGGAGCGTGGCTACATAAAAATGAAAACGTTGGCCCGTCAGGCACAAAAAAGTCCCGGGGTTATGATTGGCGGTAATTTTAAAGGCACCTGGTATGTGCCCAGCGGAAAGGGTTTTATGGGTAATCTGCTCGCCGATGCAAATGTGCGCTACTGTTTTGCTGCCGATACTGCTACAGGGAGTATTCCGATAAACTTTGAACAAGCCTTGCAACGCTTTGTTAATGCAGATATTTGGCTTAATTGTGCTGCCAAGAGTTTGAAAGGGCTGTTGCAAAGTGATGTGCGCTACGGACTGTTCAGAGCTTACAAACAAAAACAGGTGTATACGCTCGATAACAGAATAAACGCCTCGGGCGGCAATGATTTTTGGGAAGGCGGAGTACTGCATCCCGATTTGATTCTGGCTGATTTTATCAAAATTGTGCATCCTGAGTTGTTACCCGGTTACCGGCTTTTTTACATGATCAAACTTGAATAATACAAATAGAAGAGAGATGCAGATCAATATTGAAGAACGAAAAGAGAAAGCATTACAGCTTTTTAAAGAAGGGTATAACTGCTCGCAGTCGGTTTTTTGTGCTTATGCCGATTTATTCGGCGTAGAACCTGAATTGGCAAAGCAATTAACCTCTTCCTTTGGTGGTGGGATGGGACGTATGCGTGAAGTGTGTGGCGCCATGAGTGGTAGTTTTTTGTTGCTTGGATTGCGCTATCCGGCTTCCGATCCTTCCGACAAGACCGCCAAAACTGAGAATTATGCTTCGGTTCAACGGGTAGCCGATGTTTTTAAATCACGTTTCGGATCCATCATCTGCCGGGAATTGTTGGATGTGAAGCGGCAAAAGGAATCTCCTGTTCCATCCGATCGCAATGCAGAGTATTATGCAAAACGTCCGTGCGCCCGGCTTGTCGTTGCGGCTGCCGAGATTGTGGGTAACGAGATGAGTCAGCTAAGTGATTGATTTATTTAAGTGATAGAGCTCCGGTTATAAAAAAAGGTAAGTGTTAATCACTTGGATAAAAATCATTATATTTGCAACGCTTTTTGCCAGGTTACGGATATAAAATCAAGCGATATTGTTTAATCTAATAAAAACGAAAAATGAAAAAAGTAAGTGTTCTTGTTGTTTCCGGTTTAGCATTGATGATTGGATTTTCATCGTGCAGCCAAAGCTCTGTAAAAATGAAGACTCAATTGGATAGCCTTAACTATGCGTTCGGTGTATTGAACGGCCCGCAGGTTAAAGCCTATTCGTTGGGTGGCGATACTACCTCTAAAGCTGTAGATGCATTTATCAAAGGTTTTGAAAAAGGTATCGGTTCTGACGATAAATATATTGGTCAATATGCAACCGGATTGAATATCGGTGCTTCGTTGAGAAAGCAGTCTAAAGCCGGTTTGATGGGCGACAGTACATTGAAAATGAATGTCGAACTGATTAAAGCTGGTCTTATTGCCGGTATGAAGAACAAAAATATGAAGATTCGTCCTGAAGTTGCAGAATCATTCTTCCGCACAACCATGCAGAAAATGCAGGCTGAAAAATCGCAGAAACTTTATGGCAAAAATATCGAAGAGGGTAAAAAATTCCTCGAAGCCAATAAGAAAAAAGCTGGTGTTACAACTACCGCAGACGGTTTGCAATACGAAGTGATCAAAGCAGGTAACGGACCTAAACCGACTGCCGGCGATCAGGTAAAAGTAAACTACAAAGGAACTTTGATTAACGGTACAGTATTTGATACAAACGAAGGAAAAGCTCCTGTAACATTTGGCGTAGGTCAGGTTATCAAAGGTTGGTCTGAAGCTTTACAGCTGATGCCTGTAGGTTCTAAATGGAAAATCTATATTCCTCAGGAACTGGCTTATCAGGAACGTGAAATGGGTGCTATCAAACCGTTCTCTACACTGGTATTCGAAGTTGAGTTGCTGGGTGTTGAAAAAGCTCCTGCACAACCTGCCGGTATGCCTGCTGGTCAGCCTCGTCAGTAATTGACAGATAAAAATGACTAGTGCAAAATAACCGTTACAGGTTTTTATACGACAAAAATATACAATTTATCCAACCGTAT
>CAZFTY010000001.1:0-22428 GCA_964521835.1 uncultured Microbacter sp. | reverse complement strand
CCTAAGACTCCCAAAAGGATTTTTTTCTTTTTAGATTTATTTCCAACACTATCAGTAGCATTGTTTACTTGTTCACTGGAGGTGTCTGCCCCACTTTCCTTCTTGTTAGATAAAATTGCAGCTCCAAGCTGATTCTCTTGTTCAACTAATACACCTATTGGATAACCACAATGCGGACATTTGGGTGCTTTATCGGAAATTTGAGCGTTACACTCTGGGCAATTAATTAGTGCCATTTTTCATTTATCTAGTTGATATTATTAAATAACACATTATTTAGAAGCGATAAAATTACCCCTTTTATCTATGAAACCAGATACGCCATTCAATTCAACCTTTGCAAGACCTTCACGGAAAGCCAAAGATACGTGATCATATTTACAAGGAATGACAGCCTGCCCATCCCTGTCTATAAACCCCCATTTGCCATTCAACTCTACCCCAGCAAGTCCATCCGCAAAATCGAGTCTATCATTATATATACAAGGAATTACTTCTCGCCCATTCTTGCCTATAAAGCCCCATTTACCATTCAATTGAACACAAATAAGACCTTCCTCTTCAACACCAAAATCGTATTTACAAGGAACTATTTCTCGCCCATTTTTGTCAATTAATCCCCATTTACCATTCAATTGAACACCTGCAAAACCATTCTCTAACCGTTCACAAACATCGTATTTACAAGGGACTACTTCCTTCCCTTTTCTATCTATAAATCCCCATTTACCATTCAATCGAATACCAGCAAGGCCTTCACTGAATCCATAATTAATTTGATCATATCTACAAGTAATGATTTCTTGTCCATTTTTGTCGATAAATCCGAATTTACCATTCAATTCAATACCTGCAAGACCCTCACTGAAAGGCAAAAGAGCGTGATCATATCTACAAGGAACAACTTCTTGTCCTTTTCGGTCAATCAATCCCCATTTACCATTCAATTCAACACATGTAAGATCTTCAGCAATCCCTGAAGTCCAATATTTACACGGAATAACTGCCCGTCCACTTCTGTCTATAAATCCCCATTTATTGTCCAACTCAACAGCTGCAAGTCCATCTTGAAAATATCCACATCTATCATATACACAAGGAATAATCACCCGCCCGTTTTCGTCAGTAAACCCATATTTACCATTTAATTCAACACATACAAGACCTTCGTAAACAACGCGTTCAATTTTATCGTATTTACAAGAAATAATTTCTCGCCCATTTTTGTCTATAGCCCCCCATTTATCATTCAATTTAACACAGACAAGACAATCAGGTAAATCTTGTTTATCATTATATATACAAGGAATAGCAAGGAATCCGTTTTCGTCTATAGCACCCCATTTACCATCGCATTTAATATTTGTAAGAACACTAATAGAATATTCTTTATCATATTTACAAGAAATAATTTCCCGCCCACTTCTGTCTATAAATCCCCATTTATCATTCAACAAGACCCCTATAAGAATATCAGAAAAGACCATTACAGAATCATACTTACAAGAAACGATCTCTCTTCCTCTCTTCTCTACAATCCCCCACTTATCGTCCAATTTAACACCTGCAAGACCATCAATGAACGCTGGTTTATTATTGTATCTGCAAGAAAGAATTTCTCGTCCATTTAGGTCTACAGCTCCCCATTTATCGTTCAATTTAACAATTGCAAGTCCATCATGAAAATTCGATGCATAATCATATTTTCCTGCAATAACGACTTTCCAGTCTTTTTCAACGACAAATCCGATTTTGCCATTTAGCACAGCAGGAGCTATTAAGCTATCTGAATAAGACTGATTTTGTGCCCAAACACAAGAAGTACACAAGAAAAGTAAGATTGCAATTTTTATCCCTATCTTCATAATGAATTATTTAAATAATTAACAATAAAATTCGAGTATGATTCTTGAAAGGCTACTCAAATTTCAATAAGCCAGTTCTTTATACAAATGATTATCAATTAATCTTTAGTTATCAAAAAGCCATCCATTTTGGCTTTCATACGATTCATATCATTATAAATATAACCTTCTCGAATAAAAAGACTTCCATTATCAACTATATCTACCGTAATTTGTGGAGGATCTGCATATGGACAATTATACCAACTCCCCTTTCCCTCTTGTGTATACTTAGCCACATCTGAAGTACTAAAATTTGATTTAATTGCAGCCGTCTTATCTGCATTTAGAACCAACGTATAGTCCGTACCAGATGCATCTTTATAACGGTAAGTCCCTGCGATGTTCGACTCTGTCGATTGAAGTTTTTCTGAAGTCGATGCTAACGAATTGGTCTCTGTTGTATTATTTTTCTGATGTGATTGTCCGTCATTATCAGTTATTTTGAAATATACCATGGCAATTACCACCGCCACCACAAGAAGAATGGCATTAGTAATGTATTTTTGTTTGATTGAGGCCTCTTGTTTTTGGCTGCTTGTAGGCCTTTTCTGTTCTAGAACCAAATGTTTACCTTGATTTAGATCCAAATACCCCTTCTCTTTTATTGGGAACCCACAGTTCGGACAATTGGATGCTTTATCTGAAATTTGAGCATTACACTCAGGACAATTAATCAGTGCCATAATGATAGAATTTACATATTAACTTAATCAATTCACAAATGTATTTTATTTTAATTAAACAATCAAACACATTTGCTTTTATTTAAACTCAAATTCTTAGTTTGCAAAAAAATGTCAATGCAATTCTCTATCTTGTAAAATAGATGTCTGTTTGCACAGCACCTCCCCAATTAAAATATAGAGTTAAGTTTTTAGACGATAGTTCTTTTACCTGATAAGTAACGTTCAGAGCATTGTCATCACAACCATAAATTACTAACTGATTATTCGATAACTTCCATTTTCCCTGAACAGAATCTTTGTACTGCGCATAATACTCAATGTAAGTACCATCCGCTTTAAACTCCACCCAATCTCCCTTTTGAAGATCATCTGCCCATGAAATATTGGTAGCATAACTATCAAAATACCATTTGCCGACCAAGTCCGCCTTACTATTTTCATCATCCTTTGAACACGCTGTAAGAATAATCATCATAGTCATTAGGCACATCCAAGATATTTTCTTCATAACATTCATCATTAAATAGGTTATTTATATTGATTTCATATTTTCTGGCAAAAATGTCTTGCATCATATCAAGAGGATTGAGTGCGAAACATTAACAAGTGCAAAAGTATCTCTTTTAATTGAAATTCATTAAATCCATAATATCCATAGCGTCCATTTCATCCACTTGCCAAAAGGCTACGATTTTTGTTGTATTTTTGTTCTTTATTAGTAATTGCCTTAAATATGCTATCTCCAATTATTAAAGACCAAATTGAAACGAAATTAGGCAGAACCATTCGTTATCACTCTGATTTAGAATGTTTAAGTATTGAAATAGAGAAGTGCACCAAGCAAAAGGTCAGCATTAATACTCTAAAGAGGTTATTCGGGTTTATTGATGGCGTGTCTGATCCCCGCCTTTACACGCTCGATACCATTGCCCTTTATCTGGGGTTTTCAAATTGGGATGTCTATTTGTTAAGCTTGGATCAGTCGGGCAATTCTGGCTTTAATACAATCGAAGAGATCAGTACGGACAAACTACCTGTATTATCCATTGTCGAGTTTGGATATGAACCCGATAGATTAGTGCAGGTTCGGTTTGAGGGGCACAATCATTTCAAAGTAGTAATGTCTCGTAATAGCAAATTATTGGAAAACGACTTGCTGGAGATTTCTCATTTTGTTCTAAATTATCCGCTTGTCATTCTTAATGTACTAAGAGACGGAAAAAGTCTTGGACGCTTTACCGCAGGCAAAGTTGGAGGATTGAATACGCTGAAATTGCTCTAATTTTTGTAAGTTTGTCGAAAATATCGACACATGGATAGTGAGTTCTCCTCTTTTGATACGGACAACAATCGTTTACCCTTTAGTTCCTTTTCGGACAAGACTCTTATTACTCGAAATGGGGCTACTTCTGAATGTTATAAGGTCAGGATATACTCAAAATGGCACTTTTTAAAGCGTCCTAAGAGCCAATTCGCATCTAATCCGATATATCTTGCCGCTTTTGAAAAAGAGTTTGACCTTGGCTTTACTCTTGACCATCCCAATATTGTCCGCTACATAAGCAAAGGCTCTGATACGGAAGGAATATACATCTTGACTGAATATGTGGACGGGCTAACCCTTTCTGAATTTAGATCAAGATTCCCTGATTTTTTCAAGGATGAAGCCAATGTTAAGAAAATCCTCCTACAATTGCTTTCTGCATTAGAATATTTGCACAATCGGCAGATAGTCCATTTGGATATAAAACCCGATAATATTCTGATTACAAACAATGGACAAAACCTCAAATTGATTGATTTGGGAATGTCCTATTCCGATAGCTATTCTGAAATAACGGGTGGAACAAAGACATTTGGCAGCCCCGAACAATTTAACCGCCCTCAAGAGATAGATTTCAGGAGCGACTTATTTGCTTTTGGCAAGATCATATTATACGTATTTACTGGAGAAGCCACACGAAGCACATTAAGGGCATTACCTACACGCTATAGAAAATTAGTACGGGAATGCCTCATTGAAGAGGCAGACAAACGAAATATCACTTTAAGAGAGTGCATCACAAGGATTACCCGTCAGACCAACTACTCTCGGCATATTGCAATTAGCACATTTCTACTTTTGATAGTCCTACTTGCTGGATGGATGGTTAAATCAAGGCTCGTTCAATCACAAAAGACCGACATTGTACGCCCTGACATTCCTGTTAAATCAGAGCCCTACCAAACAATAAAGAATCCTCAAAAAACCGTCATCGACAAAAAGCATGAAGTAACTCAGCCTACTGCCAATATACCATCGGGAAATATCCCCCAAGCCAATATAGAAGACGAAATCAAGGTTATCATACACAAACGACTTGCTCCCAATATTACAAATCTCAATACTACATATTCCAATATTAACACATACAATGTTGGCTTATTGAGGAAATCGTTTGAACACTGGAAAACCTTATGCGATGATGATTGTAAGCGATTATACGAAGATTATCAGTCCAAAATATCGTTCACAAAATTTCAATACCTTTATAATGATGAGTTGCAGAAGATCAATGCTCCAATACAGAAGAGACTGGATAGCGTGAACAGCGACACTTCTCACCAACGCATAAATGTCCGAAACGAACAGATTTTTTCCAAGGAAGATATAACATTCAACCTCAAAACAGACACGACACTTTCGCTTAGAGTCACCAAGGAAATCAGAAATCGGCTTATAGGATTTATTCCTTCTTTATATGAAGCCTACAATACACTTGACAATCATACATTCATGATAGAATTCTCAAAATGGAAGAACTACTGTGACAATGATTGCAAATCATATTTTCAACATTTCAAATCTCAAATGTCATTTGTGCAGTTTCAATTTCTCTATAATAAAGAAATTGCAAAGGTTAATACTCCAATACAAAAGAGGCTAAACGAATTTGCAAGCAAATAAGTCACTTTCTTAGCATATTTTACTCCATAAATTGATATGGATTTTATCGGTAAGCCGTTCCGGCTTACTTTTTTCATCGCTTGAATAAGATATAGTAGTCATTCTTTTTGCAACAAAATTATCTCTTATGAAAATATGCGAGATACTATTTTAGCCTTAATGTGCTGATAAAAATATTTTTATAGACAAAGACTACAACAAAGTAGGGGTGTTTGTTATAGCCGTTAAGCACAAATAGCGTTTTTCCTTAATCGTGGTAAATCAAACACTAAAAATGTCTTTCGGGATTTCCCTACCCATTTAAAATGCAATAACTGGAATAACCACTTTGAATAAGCCTCCTCTAAGCGTTGCCCAGTATGCAAACAATACAAGAAATCCACAAGTGTGAGATTGGTCTGCTTGCAAAATGCGTTAATAGGTTCCCGTTTTGCCGTAATTTCCATACGGTGAATATTCTTTTCCATATCCAGCCATCTATGAATATATGACTTATGCGTACTGGTTGTGGTAATTTCGCGTGACTTATCGTAACATTTAAGCTGCAATCTTCCTTTAGCTTGTTTGATAAGATAGGATAGATTGACTGCACGCTTCCGTGTTGTAGAATAGTGTAGGTGTGTATTGTTTAAGCCATCCCGTGAGTTGATGTCAGGGTAGGGCGCGTTATTGATGACTGGAATATAATCCTCATTAGCTATTGCACTCTTTATTAAACGAGCAAAGTTAATGTTGCTGTCAAAGGCAAGTTCCAAGCTCGAAATACTTACAAGTTCCAATCCCAATCTACTTGTGATCTCTGGTAAAAACCCAATGGTATTGAATTTGACATTATTATACTGATAATATGGTTCGTACAATCTTCTATTATCAAATTCGATGAAGCACAGACCCGAAAAATCCTCATCATTATCAGCTTTAATTCTTAAAGTCGCATACAAAAGTAAGTTTCCCGTTTCCTCCTCGTCTGGAATTAAAATATTGAATTCTCTCTTCTTATTTTTTATCCTTGTTAAGCGAAAGTCTTCTGTTTCAACATTCTGATAATTAGGAGATTTGAAGATAAATTTCTTGCTATTTTCAGGATCGGCAGTTAACTTATTGTATGTTTGTTCCTTTATGGAGTAGCAGACTTTTAATGCGTCTACTGAGTATTTATATTTTATGCCTTTCATAATATTAAATTTTAATCGTTTTATGCAAATGTATCAATATGGTTTGTAAAAAACAACTTTGCCAAGCAACTAAGACGTTGGGAAAAATCAGGAGAGTTCCACACAGGCATCCGTCATTACTCCATGTTTCAACATCACAGGCAAGACCGCACCACAGCACAAGCCATTTAAATACTGTCATTTAAACGAAGCATTTACCTTCAAACAGCAAAAACATGTTCTATTCCTGAACGTGGCGTTTTTTTTGAAAAATTTTTTTTTTGGTGGGAAAATTTTCATGCGGTTCTCCGTATTCCTATTTTGAAGGGGACTATGGGAGGAGGGGGTTTAGGGGACTACTCAGAAGGAAGGGTACAACTTTTTAGGTGGTTTGAGAATTGAACCATTTTAGCAAAATCAGCTATGAAAATGTTCGATAATGTGACCTCAAAGTCAACAATAAAAAGGAAAGACAATGTCTTTCCTTTTTTTATTTTAAAGATCGAATCGATACTTCAAATCTGTTTGAACTTCTTCATAAATATATCTTTCGGATCGATGTGACGATGTCTCAAAAGGAGTTATGAACGCCAGAACATCTTTGGCTGTCGCCACATTCTCACCGCCGAGCTTGCGCAGGAAGAGCGCGATAGCCCGATAAACAGGTACCTCATTTATAAACTGACACTGCTTTACCTGCGACAACATGTTCTGCAGTTGATCCTGCGAAAATCGATCAGAACCAAATGCGGCGCAAAAAAAGCCAACAGCACATTTCCACAGACTATCCGATTGTGTCCACTCCACCGATTTAATCCCGACAGACGACAAGCGACACAACAAATTTCGACTAATATTTTCGGCAAGTTCTAACGTATCAACATCTGCCACCCACCTCTCCGCCAGATCGCCGTCAAGGTCAGTCTCCGGACAAAGATATGTTGCCAACAACATTGTTTCACGAATTTTCTCACTCCACAACGCCTTAGCCAACGCTATATTTTTAGTATATTTCGACGACAATTGCCTTATTTCAGGCAACGAAACGCCATAATTTTTAGCATAACAAACGCCACTCTTCTCCATTTGCTCCACGGTGACACCATTCATTTTGAGGTAAATCATCCGTTTTATCTCCTGCAATTGTCGCTGTACATCTACAGGCAGGTAGGTGTATTTCATATCCATATTCATTTCACAAACCGCTAACAGACAGACATCTGTTTTTATATTTCATTTTTCACACTAAAAACTTGGTTAAATCCGATATTTACACTACTTTTGCACCGCAAATAAATGGTGGCTGTAGCTCAGTGGTAGAGTAGTGGATTGTGGTTCCATTGGTCGTGGGTTCGAAACCCATCTGCCACCCAAAAGGAGGAATAGGAAACTATTTCTCCTTTTTTTATTTACAATGGCAGGCAAATTTACGTTTTCGCTCTTTAAACGTCAACGAAACTCCTGCATGTCCATTTATATATTTCGATTTATACGGAGCTCCATCCGCAGTATAATAGAGAGGCAGATAGTCGGTCACCGCAAAAAAATTAACCGGACCGGCAATAATATTTATCCCCACACCCAAGGTTCCACTGCTGCCATTCAGCAACCCGTAACTCAACGAAGCATTGAACCAATAGAACGGACGAAGATTCAACGATGCCAACACTTCAGTGTAGTAATATTGACCTCCAAAAGCATTTACCAACAAAACGCCCACATCTGCTTTTCGTTTCAGCAAGGTGTAATCGGCGCCCAACCGGGTGGTTGCAGTCAACATACTCACATATGCAGCGCCACCGAACGACGAAGAGTAAGTGTGCTTCAGCGAGTCTCTCCACTGTTTCCAGTCATCGTTAGTACCGGTAATGGAATAACTAAGCCCCGAAAACGACATGTGTGATTTTAACGAGGCCGACCAATCCTGCTTTTTCCAACGAATCAGACCCACATCAACAATCGAGGCCGATAATTGCAACCGATCATCGTATTTATAAACCGCTCCGGCATCAATGGCCATCCCCAGGCCGACAGGATGTAAAATAGAATTCAATTGAATATCTTCTTGACGCACACTGGGCAACCCTTTATTATCCTGCACAGCAAAAGGGACTGTCATTCGGGCATCTCCTTTGCCAAAAATATCGACATTTTGCATTCCGATATTCAGATTCAGTCTGGAAGCAGAAAAATCGCCATGCGACTGCCCAAACAGAATTTTAAACTTACCTCCCACTGTCCATGTTTCGTCTATCTGCCTCGCATAGCCGAAAGCCATCTCGAGATAGGCCGAAACGTCACCTCCCAGCTTCCTGAGGTTATACCGATTCACCGATAATGTATCGGGAGCACCATCAAGTAACAACGAAACAAGCGATCGGGGAATATTCAAACCCATTTTATAACGCTCACTCAAACCGAATGTAAAATAGCCATCCGGCAACCGGAAGCCGAATCCAAGCAGGTTAACCCGATATTCATTGACAAGATGGGTTGTAGACTTAAGCGCATTCAAAAGAGGAGCGTGATCGGCATCCGGATGAAGGTAGGTCATCCATTTACCATTTTGTTTCACAAGTACATCCTGAAGCGACACCGAGTTATTGCCCAACATAAACGCCACGCCAGACACAACAGGAAGATCGATGTGAAATTTTTGCACGGGAATAAACGCGGGATTCAAAACAGTACGCGCGGGAACATTCTCCATATAATACAGGGTATTGACCTGCGCACTCAATGCACAAGTACACAGAAGAGACACACTCGTCAACAAACGGGAGTAATATTTCCGCATACAACGAAACTGGGTTGGATTAATAAAACTAACTACAATGCGACTGGCAAACCGGAGATCGCGTTTCCGCGCCGCAAAAACAAAAAAAACTGCTCAAGACAATACCTCAAGCAGCTTTTATTACTTTATTTAACAATCTAATGCACACCGCATAGTTTGAATATCCAATACACGATCGCTGCTATCAGGCCACTAATCGGAATCGTAATGACCCACGCGACCAACAGCTGCCGGGTAATACCCCAACGTACCGCGCTGATACGTTTAAGCATCCCCACGCCCATAATGGAACCTGCAATGGTATGTGTCGTGCTCACCGGAACACCCAAGCCCTGCGATACTCCATAAAGAGTGATTGCCCCGGCTGTTTCTGCCGCAATTCCTTCAAAAGGAGTCACCTTGGTAATGCGGGTGCCCATCGTCTTGATAATACGCATACCGCCCATTAACGTTCCCAAACCGATAGCCGTATAACACGAAATAGGCAACCATTCAGGCACATGATGCAAATCTTTATGCGCAAGCCATTCAGGCACATAGATGCCATGTTGCGCGCAATATCCATTATAAACGGCCAACGTTGCCATAATGATTCCGATTACTTTCTGCGAATCGGAGCCACCATGCCCTAAACTCAATGCTGCCGAGGTAAATAGTTGTAGCCGTCGGAAAATATGATCGGCCTTATACGAATTAAAATGCCTGAACAGATTAATAACACAAGTCGCGATTAACAACCCCGTTACAATACCGATAAGGGGAGCGGCAAAAATAAAAAGCACCGTCTTTTCAATTACTTCTGAGTTTACCACGCTGAAACTCATTGCATGAGCCACCGCAGCGCCGGCAAATCCACCCATCAACGTGTGTGAAGAACTTGACGGGATGCCGAATCGCCAGGTAATAAGATTCCATGCAATACCCGCCACAACTCCCGCAAGAATTACAACCAGATTGATTGTTTCCGGGTGTACCGTTTTGGAAACGGTATTGGCCACCTTGAGATCAAAAATCCAATATGCAAGAAAATTGAAAAAAGCAGCCCAGCAAACGGCCTGAAAAGGGGTAAGAACTTTTGTGGAAATAACCGTAGCAATGGAGTTCGCGGCATCGTGAAAGCCATTGATCAGATCAAAAACAAAACAGGCAATTATAATGATGATTAATAACGTAAAACTCATAACTTATTACGCGTATTTAATCATTATATTTTCGATAACATCACAAACATCTTCGCACTTATCGGTTACCGTTTCCAGTTGATAATAAACATCGCGACACTTCAGAATTTGCACCATGTTTTTTTCATGGTCAAAAAGACGCTCCAACCCGGTATACAAGAGGTCATCCGCATGATTTTCAATACTATTGACATGTACCAGCGCCTTCACTACCTGATCCGTCCGCTTAAGATCCCGCAACCCTTTAACCGCCACATTCAGCTCTTCGGCCGCTTTACAAATCAAGTCGACGGTTGCCAAAATAGTTGGGTCGTGCGTAGGATCGACCTTATAAAGCAACATGCTTTTTGCTGCCACGTAAATAAAATCGGTCACATCATCCAGTGCCGATATAAGGCTGTGAACATCCTCCCTGTCGAACGGAGTAATAAAATTACGACCCAGCTCCTCGAGCACTTTGTGTGTCAACTGATCGTTTGCGTGTTCCACATCATGCATTTTGTTTTTGATCTCACGTCTTTTCACCTCATCCGGTTCATTTACCAGCTGATGCATCAATTGTGCGATTAAACAAATGTTATTGGTGTCTTCTTCGAATAAATCGAAAAAAATTCTTTCTTTCGGAATTAATAGCTTAGCAAAGAAATTTGATTTCATTCAATAGCAATTAGATAATAGTGATTTAGATAAAAAAATGCCCATAGAAACTTCTCCTGCATTTTGCGATCAAAGTTACCATGGACATTCCATTGTAACAAAAAATTAATGTTACTATTATTTAATTTTTATTGCATATCCATCATATTCTCGTTATTGTTCATATCATCATTTGTTCCACGGCCTTTCTGCTTATGAGATGTTTTACCGTTTCCAAAATTGTACGACAGATTAATACCGAAGACTCTTCCGCTAAAGTAATTGTCGGAATGCTGTGAGAAATTGGTTCCCCATGAATCCATTTTGAATTTGCGTGAATCAAACATATCCCGCACATTCAGATTGGCTGTCAGTTTCCGGTTGAAGAAAGATTTTCTCAACCCGAAATCAAGAGAATAGTTTGCCAGATTCTTTCCCTGAGCCACATAATAAGGAGCATTATATGCACCTATGAGCTGCATCGAGAAGTTGGCCGGCAGCATCACATTTGCTATCGACTTCAGGTTCCAGGAAAAGCTCTCCTTTCCAGGAATAATAACGGTTGTGTTATCCACGAGATACTGTCCGTTATGCAAATTACTATAAAACCCGTTGAACGTGGTAGTAAGGCTTAAGATCCGGAAAAAGCTATTTTTCAATACCAGTTCGAGACCAGCCGATTCGGTTTTTGCTCCGTTCATCATTGTATTCATCAGAATGCCACCGTCTAACCACCGTACCGACTGCATTACATCCGTCGTATAGCGGTAGTACAACGAAGCCGAAAGAGAGTGCATTTCCCAGCTCCTCAAATAATTCAGTTCAAATGAGTTGCTGTATTCCGGAGTGAGGTGCGGATTTCCAAAGAACCAGCTTGTAGAGTCTGACGTATCGATAAACGGGTTCAACGAACGGCCTCTCGGACGGTTCAGACGACGGGTATAATTCAATTGGAATTCATTGTTTTTATTCATCGCATAACTCAGATAGACACTGGGGAACGGCTGTATATAATGAATCGTATAATCCTTATTATCGGAAGTAAAATTAATATCCGAAAGTTCACCTCTCAAACCGACTTGCGCACCGAATTTACCCCATTTGCTCGCATAAGTTGCATAGGCGGCATAATTTCTTTCGGTATAATCGAAATTATTACTCAGGCGCGCATCGGGTAATCCGTTGGTATATCAGCTCATGTCTGAATTACGAACTTCGTAATTGCCGTCAAACCCGGCTTCAATCCGGCCATTGTCCGAGAATTTCTTGGTATAATCGACTTTCAATTCCGTTTCCGGGTTTTTACCACTTGTATGTTGTGATTGCTGCGAAGTCACACGGGCCTGATCATCGTATTGAACATGCCCCACATCCGAGTTACTCGGGTGATTCGAGAAAGAAAGGGTTGCCAACAGTTCGCTTCCTTGTTTATCCAGCTCTCTCCGATAGTTCAGGTCAATGTTATACATATTACGATTCCCTGTCGAATAGTTTTCACGCGAGAAATTCCGCAACAAATCATTATTCGCTCCAAAAGACTGATAATTAATCGTTGATGGAGATGAAGACGAGCCAAACATCAGGAATCCGGCAAAACCAAGCGTACTCTTGTCATCGAGATGATAATCAAGTCCACCGCGCATAAACGGGCCATGTGAACTTCGGGTCGACTCCGTTGTCTGCTTCAACAGCGACAAAACATTATTGGTAGCAGGATCAATGGTATAACGGTTGTTCCATCCCCCACCCGCCATCGACATCTGTCGCATTCCAACACTGGCAAAGGCATCGATTTTGGAATTGTTGTAATTAATGCTAACTCCCGCATTATATCCTAATTTTCCCTCCTTAGGAATAGTCACCCCGGACGAAACCGATCCGTAATAACCGGCTTTACGGTTTTTCTTCAGCACTAAGTTAATAATACCGGCCGAGCCTTCGGGATTATACTTAGCCGAAGGATTGGTGATAAGCTCCACCTTTTCAATACTTTCAGCAGGCATCTGCTCCAATATCTGAGCCCGGTTGTCGGCGCTCAAACCTGAAGGTTTTCCATTAATCCAGACCTCTACATTCGCATTATTTCTTAATGAGATATTTCCGTCATTATCCACATCTACCGACGGGATATTACGAAGCATTTCGGAAGTAGAGGCTCCTGCTGCCGCAATAGTCTGATCTACAGTAAAAATCTTTTTATCGATTTCTAATTTCATTTGCGGTCCCTGCCCACGCACCTGTACTTCATTTAACGTTTTACTATCTTCGGACATAAGAATCGTCCCGAGATCGAGCGTCTTCCCTGATACAGTAACCGGTTTGCTAACCGTTGTGTATCCTACAAATGAAAATTCGATCTGATATTTTCCACTATTGACCTTTGGCAATAAAAAAGAGCCCTGATCATTGCTGACGGCTCCTGCCACAGGTGCTTTCTGACCCGGTTTGGTCAAAACCACATTTACAAATCCAAGGGGGGCATTACTCCCCATCTCTTTAATCAATCCTTTAATCGCCACCGTTTCAGCCAACAAGCTATTCAAGCTCACTATACATGCAAAAAGCAGCACCAAATTTCTTTTCATTCAATAAATCCCTTTTAATTACGTATGTTACACTTATTCTTTTTTCGCCTCATAACAATCAGGCTCCTCCGAAACAGAGAAGCCTGATTTCTTATCAATGACAATCATCATTAATAATGAGACGTTATATGTGAGATAAGGTTTAAACGCCCCGACACTTTTTATCTGAATGTCGGAAGAATATACTCTTTTTCGTTGGAAAGAATAGTACCAACGTGATTGATTTCGAGGAAAGAGGTACCGCCGCCCAATCCCGAACTACCACTCAGATAGGCTACCAAATCATTTTGCTTGAGCAGACCCTTGCGCAACAAAAGACGCAACGCAGCAAAGAAATACTCACGCCTATCTTCTTTAAGCGCCTGATACATAGGAATAATACCATACGATAGCATCAACTGGCGCATCGGACGTTTGTCATAACAGATCGCGATCACCGGACTGGTTCCACGGTATGCCGCCAAAAAGCGAGCGGTACGTCCTGTATAGGTATCTGTAATAATAGCTTTCACACCAAGTTCCGTAGATGCCTCTGCGGCACGGTGAGCCAAAAACGAGGTAACATCAAACTCATCTTTGGAGTATGAGATAGGAATTTCGTTTTCAATCATTTTGGCTTGCTCGGCTTCCTGAGCAATACGAGCCATTGTCTGAACCGCTTCTACCGGATATTTTCCGTAAGCAGTTTCTCCGCTCAACATCACAGCATCGGTACGCGAATAGATAGCATTTGCCACGTCGGTTACTTCGGCGCGGGTCGGACGCGGATTCTTAATCATCGTATGAAGCATCTGAGTAGCTACGATCACCGGCTTTTTGGCCATCACACATTTACGAATCAAACGGCGTTGAATAGCAGGAATCTTCTCCTGAGGCACTTCGATTCCGAGGTCGCCACGAGCCACCATTACGCCGTAAGCATATTGCAGAATTTCATCAATATTATCGACTCCCTCCTGATTTTCAATCTTGGCAATAATTTTGATCTGGCTATTCTGTTCGTCCAGAATTTTTTGAATGTCCAGAATATCCTGTTTGTTACGCACAAAAGAGTGAGCAATAAAATCGATATCATGCTTAATGGCATACTGAATAAATTCGCGGTCACGATCGGTCAACGACGGCAGATTGATACGCACACCCGGCACATTCACACTCTTGCGACTACCCAACACACCGGCATTGGTTGCTTCACAAACAAGGTATTCGTCGGTTTTATCCACCACCTTGAGGTCGATTTCACCATCGTCAATCAAAATATCGTCGCCAATCTTCAGGTCACGTACAAAAAACGGATAGGAAACAGAAATGCACTCCTTGGTTGTTTGCTGCTGAGGGTTGCCCACCACCTTAATCCGGTCACCGGTTTCGATATCGATATTTTCGGGAGTTATGGTAGTACGTACTTCCGGTCCTTTGGTATCGACCAGTACACCGATATATTTCGATACTTTGCGAACGTTTGTTACGATTTTATTCAATCCGGCTTCGTCAAGGTGAGCGGTATTGAGGCGAACCACGTTCATACCGGCATTAAACAACTCGCGCAAAAATGCTGTATCGCATTGCTTATCCGAAAGCGTGGCTACAATCTTTGTGTATTTTATCATAAGTGTAATATGTTGATGTCTTTAAATATCAATCTCAAGAGATAAGTTTTGACTAAGCGACAAACTTACCTGTAAAGATAGTACGAAACACAACAATTGTGTTCCGCAAAACAGGTTTTTGAATATCAGAAAAAGGTATATTTGTTATTTTCTCTGAAGCCAACCACTCCCCAATCGTCCGTTGAGGCTCATTTGTTTTTGTTCCGCTCTGTCAGCGCTTCGACAGCCAACCGGTACGAGTCAAAGCCGAAGCCGACAATAGTACCCATACAAGCTCCCGAGATGGTAGAATGGTGGCGATACTCTTCACGACGAAAAACGTTGGAAATATGCACTTCTATCACCGGAGATGTGATGGAACGAATTGCATCGGCAATAGCAATGGATGTGTGCGTATAAGCCCCCGCATTCAACACAATGCCATCGATCGAAAATCCATGCTCGTGAAGCGTATCAATTATCGTGCCTTCGTGGTTGGATTGAACATAGTGGAAGTTATGTTCGGGAAAGCGGGACTTAAGATCGGAAAAAACGTCGTCGAAAGTCAACGTTCCGTAGATTTCCGGTTCTCTTTTGCCCAGCAAATTAAGGTTAGGACCATTGATAATGAGAATATTCATAAATGGTAACGATGTGCTCGAATTTTCCACAAAAATAGCAATATTTTTTTGGTTTCCGGTCATCAAAAACCACCTTTTCACTGCAAAAGAGACAATTTGTTTATCTCTGCCACCTGCTTGTAAAAAAACAGGCAGCTTTTGCTACATAAAACAAACTTATTCGCTGACCGGATTAAGTACCTTACCCGCAAACAAAATGGTTCCCGTACTCTTTTCTTTGATAAAGAATAAAAACGGACGATTGACTATAAATGATGATGTGGTATCATAAGCCGAGGTTCCACAGACACCAATGGCTGTCACTGCAGCAGCTTCAGTTCCTTCTTCATCGACAGCCACAAAGGTTTTGTGCAAAACGCAGTTGATTGCCAACCCTCCTCCATTGACAATTTTTGAAAAGTCAGCAAAATCAGAAAAAGCGACTCCCATCCCCATTTGTGTAAGAGGATCATTCAAGATTGTTTTATAGCTAAGTTTGAATTTGGGCAGTTCAACATGTAACTTAACCGAATACATCGCTCCCAGCCAACTCTTCCAGGTTGAACTATTAAGTTTATTTGCAATCTGATCGACGCTATATTTGCTTGCAGGAAGCACCACTACCATGCTAAAAGCTCCATTGCCATACGGCAGTTCGGCACACTGTACGCTATCATTGCTAAAATAGTTGAAAGCATGCTCCTGCTTCATGTACTTTACCGGAACGGAGCCGGTAGTCGCAGCAAAGCTACCGCTAAAGGTATCGGATGTCTTAAATTGAGACGTCCATATTCCCTTAAAATAAACGGCATTGATTAAATACATCATCACATCGTTCGAAATCTGATCGATAATGGAAGGTATCTTTCCGTTGGTATTTTGGCTACACCAGTTATTGATAATATCTTTTGACGAAGAGTGGCTGAAATCGAGAGACTGCGCCTTCGCACCATAATAAGCGCTATTCACGTCGTAAAAACTCTGCAAAACGGGAAAATCTTTCCGCGTCCAGATCGAATTGGCAATTTTCAGTTGAGTAGACGGATCGGCAGCCAATAAACCATCAGTCAGCTTTTTATAATAGGCATTGATTTCGTCTGCAGAGAAGCCATTGCGACGCAATGTAGTCTCCATCGCGGCCTTGGTAGCTCCGGCCGCGCCATTGTATACCATACCCAAAGCCTGACTCACACTAAATGGCGAAATAAAAAAATTATTCCCAGTTTCAGACTGGTTAACTGTCTTAAAAAGATCGAATGCAAACGAATTATCGGCCGAGACCTGTTGCGTTTGCGAAGCATTGAGTTCAATCGGTTCGTAAGGTTTTACCACCTGATTGACATTTTTCGAATCGTTGCAGGAAATCATTACACATATAATTCCGGCACAAAGAACACAAAGGGCAATGTTTTTCATACGATAATAATTTTAAATAGACCGCTAATTTCAATAAATCACTTCTTTCTACATAAGATGACTCTATTTTCAAAACGTTGCATTTTACCTCTATTTTTAACATAAAAATATTCACGATTAAAGCCAGTTAAAATATTATGTCAAAAAACAATGTTGTTAAACATGTGGTTCACAGGGAGTTTTTAATCAAAAGTACCTATATTGGCCTATGCAAAAACAAATTCTCAGTGAATGGTTTTTGTTTGATAACTAATTGTAAAACTTAAATCTATACAGTTATGAAGGTGTATCAATCAAATGAAATTAAGAACATCTCACTTTTGGGAAGTTCGGGATCTGGGAAAACCACTCTTATAGAAGCGATGCTCTATGAGAGTGGTATTATAAAACGCCGTGGCACGGTTGAGGGGCAAAACACAGTCTCCGACTACTTCCCGGTAGAACACGAGTACGGTTATTCCGTATTTTCAACAGTAACTCACGTCGAATGGAACGGCAAGAAGCTCAACATCATTGACTGTCCGGGATCCGACGACTTCATCGGTGGCGTAATCACCTCGCTCAATGTCACCGACACTGCCATTATCTTACTCAATACCCCATACGGTGTAGAAGTGGGAACGCAAAACCACCTCCGCTACACCGAACGTTTTTCCAAACCGGTTATTTTTGTGGCCAACCAGTTGGATCACGAAAAGGCCGATTTCGACCAGCTCTTAGAACAACTCAAAGAATATTACGGCGGGAAAGTGGTTCAGATTCAATTTCCCATCAACACCGGCCCCGGCTTCAATGCCGTTATCGATGTGCTTAAAATGAAGATGTACCAATGGAAACCGGAAGGTGGAGCTCCCGAAGAGTTGGAAATTCCGGACGAATATAAAGAGAAAGCCGACGATTTGCATAACAAACTCGTAGAATCGGCTGCCGAGCATGATGAAGAGCTGATGGAAAAATATTTTGAACAAGGCTCGCTAAGCGAAGACGAAATGCGTTTCGGTATCCGCAAAGGACTTGTGCATCGCGACATTTTCCCGGTTTTCTGCGTCTGTTCCGGACGCGACATGGGCGTACGCCGCCTGATGGAGTTTCTCGGCAACGTCGTGCCTTACGTTCAGGATCTTCCGAAGCCTGTTACAAAAGATGGCACCGAAGTGGCTCCCGATGCCACCAAACCGACCAGCCTATTCATTTTCAAAACCAGTATTGAACCGCATATCGGAGAGGTCTCCTACTTCAAAGTAATGTCAGGAAAGGTACACGAAGGAGACGATGTTGTGAACGTTTCGCGCGGAACCAAAGAGCGTATTAACCAGATATTCTCGGTAGCCGGTTCGATCCGTGACAAAGTAGAGGAACTTGTAGCCGGAGATATTGGCGCCACTGTTAAAATGAAAGAGACCCGAACCGGGAATACCCTCAATGCAAAGGGTTGCGAATACGAATTTCCGTCCATCGCCTACCCCGATCCGAAATTCCGTCGTGCCATCAAGGCCAGGAACGAAGCCGATGCCGAAAAGCTCAGCGAGATTCTTACCCGTATGCACGAAGAAGATCCGACCTGGATTATTGAGATGTCGAAAGAACTCAAACAGACTATCATACACGGACAGGGAGAGTTTCATCTGCGCACGCTCAAATGGAGAATCGAAAACAATGATAAGGTAATGATCGATTATCTGGAACCGAAAATACCCTATCGGGAAACGATTACCAAAGCTGCCCGTGCCGACTATCGCCACAAGAAACAATCGGGAGGTGCCGGTCAGTTCGGAGAGGTTCATTTAATCATTGAACCTTATGTTGAGGGAATGCCGACACCGGAAATCTACAAATTCAACGGGCAGGAATTCAAAATCAACGTGCGCGACAAACAGGAGATTCCACTCGAATGGGGCGGCAAACTGGTATTTATCAACAGTATCGTTGGCGGAGCTATCGATGCCCGCTTCCTGCCTGCGATTCTGAAAGGAATTCTGGACAAAATAGAACAGGGTCCTCTGACCGGTTCGTATGCACGCGATGTCCGCGTAATCATTTACGACGGTAAAATGCACCCGGTAGACTCCAACGAAATATCATTCCGCTTAGCCGGGCGTAATGCTTTCAGTACGGCATTCAAGCAGGCAAGCCCGAAACTGCTCGAGCCGGTTTACGATGTGGAAGTGCTTGCTCCTTCCGACCGTCTGGGCGATGTGATGAGCGACCTGCAGGGACGCCGTGCCATCATCATGGGTATGCACAGCGAAAAAGGGTTTGAAAAACTTTCGGCCAAGGTTCCGTTGAAAGAGATGTCGAGTTATTCGACGACCCTCAGCTCTCTTACCGGCGGACGGGCATCGTTCACCATGAAGTTTGCCAGTTACGAGCTGGTACCGATGGATGTTCAGGATAAATTGCTGAAAGAGTACGAAGCAAGTCAGCAAGACAAAGAATAAATTCCTTCTCTCCAAAGCAATTGAAAAAGGAACACAAGCTTTTCCAATTGCTTTAAAAACAGGAAGCCGTCTCTTACGAGGCGGCTTCCTTCATATTTGGTTTGCTATGAATTAGCTTTATTCTACAGACGCAGCCTTACGAGCCTCTGTAATACGTTCTACTTCATCGATAGAGCCGACAGTCATTTTTTCAAATTCACGTTGGCCTGTACCGGCAGGAATCAAATGTCCGCAAATAACGTTTTCTTTCAAACCTTCCAGTTTGTCGATCTTACCGTTAATTGCAGCTTCATTCAACACTTTGGTAGTTTCCTGGAACGAAGCAGCCGACATAAAGCTACTGGTCTGCAATGCTGCACGGGTAATACCCTGAAGCACCTGACTCGAAGTTGCAGGGATTGCATCACGAGCTTCAACCAGTCTAAGGTCTTTACGTTTCAACGAGCTGTTTTCATCACGCAACTTGCGGGCTGTAACAATCTGACCGGCTTTCATAGTCTGCGAATCACCCGGATTTTCGACTACCTTCTTGCCCCACAAACGGTCGTTTTCTTCAAAGAAGTCATTTTTATCGACCATCTGTTGTTCGAGGAAGCGGGTATCGCCCTGATCGAGGATCTCAACCTTACGCATCATCTGGCGTACGATCACTTCAAAGTGCTTGTCGTTGATCTTCACACCCTGCAGACGGTAAACGTCCTGTACCTCATTCACAATATATTCCTGAACGGCAGTCGGGCCTTTGATGGCCAGAATGTCGGAAGGAGTAGTCGCTCCGTCGGAAAGGGCTGTACCAGCGCGTACATAATCGCTCTCCTGTACAAGAATCTGTTTGGAAAGTGGCACCAGGTATTTTTTCACTTCACCCATTTTCGAGGTTACAACGATTTCACGGTTACCACGTTTGATTTTACCGAACGAAACTTCGCCATCGATTTCGGCCACAACAGCGGGATTCGACGGGTTACGGGCTTCGAACAACTCGGTAACACGGGGAAGACCACCGGTAATATCACCCGCTTTACCAACGGCACGCGGAATTTTCACCAACAGCTGACCGGCCTTAATCATATCACCTTCGTCGAGCACCAAGTGGGCTCCCACAGGCAAACTGTAGTTACGCAACGGAGTACCGTCTTTGTCAAGCACGTGAACAGTCGGTATCTTCGTCTTATCTTTCGATTCGATAATAATCTTTTCGCGCAAACCGGTAGCTTCATCCGATTCGATTTTATAGGTAGTATTTTCGATAATATCCTGGAATTCGAGTTTACCACCCATTTCCGAGATGATTACCGCGTTGAACGGATCCCATTCGCAAAGCAACTGACCTTTAGCTACCGTGTCACCATGTTTGGTATACAACTTAGCACCATAAGGCACATGTTGATTTGTCAACACGATCTTGGTACGCGGATCGATCACACGAATTTCGGTCAAACGACCTACAACTACCTGATATGACTTGCCCTCTTCGTCGATAGCATCAACGCTACGAAGCTCTTCTATTTCTACAATACCGTCATAGCGGGAAACGATGCTGGACTCTGCAGCAATGTTCGATGCGATACCACCCACGTGGAATGTACGCAACGTCAACTGAGTACCCGGCTCACCGATCGACTGAGCGGCAATAACACCTACAGCTTCACCCTTATGAACCATTTTACCGGTTGCCAGGTTACGACCGTAGCATTTTGCGCAAACACCTTTTTTCGATTCACAGGTCAACACTGAACGGATTTCGACGCGTTCGATCGGAGAATCCTGAATAGCCTGTGCAATATCTTCGGTGATCTCTTCTCCCGAACGAACCAGAATCTCTCCGGTCAACGGATGTTGAATATCGTGCAGCGATACACGACCCAGAATTCTTTCGTAGAGAGAGGCAATTACCTCTTCATTATTTTTAAGTTCAACGGCTGTCAGACCACGCAATGTGCCACAGTCTTCTTCGTTGATAATAACATCTTGCGATACGTCTACCAGACGACGGGTCAAATAACCCGCATCCGCCGTTTCCAACGCGGTATCGGCCAAACCTTTACGGGCACCGTGGGTAGAGATAAAGTACTCCAACACCGACAAACCCTCTTTAAAGTTAGCCAAAATCGGGTTTTCAATGATCTGACCACCTTCGGCACCTGATTTCTGCGGTTTCGCCATCAAACCACGCATACCTGAAAGCTGGCGAATCTGCTCTTTAGAACCACGGGCTCCGGAGTCCAACATCATGTAAACAGAGTTGAAACCCTGATTGTCGCTTGAAAGCTGCTTCATCAAAATATTCGACAAACGCGAGTTGACGTGTGTCCATGTATCGATGATCTGGTTGTAACGTTCGTTGTAAGTGATGAAACCCATGTTGTAGTTGTTCATGATCTCTTCTACTTCGTCGTAACCTTCCTGCACCAAAGCTTCTTTTTCGGCCGGAATAATTACGTCTCCAAGGTTGAACGACAAACCACCCTT